>CAIQJJ010000773.1 GCA_903872065.1 uncultured Anaerolineales bacterium
AACTGATCGGCTGCCAGGCGCAGGTTCGCTAATTCCTGACGTTCTTCCGGCGTGATCAGGCCCTCGCTGTTTTTCTCCAGCAAAACCTGATGTCGTTCTTGTTGGGCGCTCAGAATTTGGGCCTGCGCAACTTTCTTTAGTTTTGAAATCGGAAGGGTCTGCAAAACCAATAGTTCGTTTTGCATCTCTGGAGGCGCGTTTTCTATCGAGGGCGGAAGATTGCCCTCGATACTTTGTTGAATGGTCTGTTCCAGAGATTGTCTGGTCGCTGCGGCATTTTCCCGTAAATACCGGATGACCGGTTCGGGCAGCGAAATGGTAATAGTTTGGTTTGTCATTTTAACCTACCCCGCATCAAGCGGAAAAGTTAAAGCATCAGTACAGAAAATCCTTGTCTTTCGTACAAAGAGTACAGGGATCAGTACAAATATTGGCTCTACAGTTATGAATAGAAAACCCTGATGCCAAAGCGTTAAAAACACCACGGAGACACAGATCTCACAGAGTTTGGCAAAGTTTTTAAGGTTTTCTCTGTGACTCCGTGGTGAATTTTCCGCATATTATATCATCAGCTATTCTACCACCCGCGCATTTGGATGAGCGTACACGCTGTACGCTAGCCAGGTGGGATCGCCGGCCTTGCGCGCCGATTTGCGCGCTTCGCGCACCGCCTCGGCGACGTTCTTGCCGCCCAGCAAGCCGGTGTAGAACGATTTCGAGAAGTCGAGCGCCTGTTCGTCCGAAACCGTCCACAGCGGGGCGAGGAACAGCCCGGCCCCATTGCTGATCAGGCGGTTGGCCCAGCCGCCGAGACGGGTGAGCGCCCAATCCTGCCGCCCGGCGTGACAGGCGTTGAAGACGAAGGCCGGCCGCTCGTCATGGATATGCCCTTCGATGCGCGGCCCGACCACGTCCTGCGGGGTGAAGGCGTGCCCGTCTTGCAGCCAGATGGTCGAGTCGCTGCCGTGCGTGGCAGCGTGCAGCCAGCCGTAGCCGCCGGCCTCGAGCAAATCCAGCACCTTCGACCAGGACGGCGGTTCGGGGGTCAGGTCTTGCAGTTTGTGTTCAACCAACAGATCGGCCAGGAACTGCCGTTCGGCCTGCGCTTCGGGCAGTTTGGAGTCGGTAGGAGCCAGGCAGGCCAGGGATTGAAAGGCCAGGTGATGGGCGGGGGATTCGTGGCCGTTGCCCTGGAAGTCGCGCCGCAGCCAGCGCGTCAGCAGCAGCGTTTCGCACCACGGGCCGGGGTCTTCCCAGCCTGAACCGTACGGCCAGAGCAGTTCCCAGGGCAGGTAGGGTTCGTCGGAGACGATCAACAGGGTGTCGTCATGCCAGATTTGGCGCTCTTTGGCGTACAGGTCTTTCAATTCCTGCGGGATCAGTTCGCGCCACAGGTTCTGCCCGAACTGCCGGATGCGGCGTTCGACATCTTCCGACGGCAGGACGCGCCGCGAACGCAAGACCGCTTTCGCAGCAGGATCGACGCTCTCTCTAAGAACGGTCAGGCGTTCGTACAGGCGGGCGGCGTAGAGGGCTAACCATTGCGGGTAATCACAATCGGTCCTTCGGTTTTACATTCATCCAAGTAGGCGCTGAGTTTTGACTTGACCTCTGCCAGGGGGGCTATTTTCATCGCATGTACTCCTCGTCGCCAATCAACAAGCGATTACCTTTCATGCCAGGTTCAAACTAAAGTTATGGAATCTCTGCTCCTTAGGAGGAGATTGGCTTGTTGCCTGCCGGCGCCTGAACAACTTGCTGCAAACAGGCGAGCAAATCGTCCAGTTCGAAAGGTTTGGTCAGGTAGGGGACTCCAGTTTCTTCGAGGAAACGGCGTGTTGCGCTGTTGACCGTATCCCCTGTGGTGAAGACGATGCAGGCGGCTAAATGGGGATCTTTTGCTGCTACCTGGCGATAGAAATCTGGGCCGCTTAATTCGGGCATGCGAATATCGCTCAAAATGAAATCATAATGAGATTTGAACAGGCAGGCCAGCCCGGCGGTGCCGTTATTGGCGGTATCTACCTGGTAACCTCTCTTGCGCAGAATGCGCGCCGTCACTTCCAGTACACTATTTTCATCATCAATCAACAGGATCCGTTTGGCAGTTGTTGAAGTCTCTGGCGGAGGAACTGGGGCAGCTTCTGTTTTGGGCGCGCTTTTGCTTACTTCCTTCGTCAGGCGAAGCGGCAATTCGACGAAAAAGGTAGCTCCTTTGCCGACCTGGCTTTCAACCCAGAGATGTCCCTCATGTTCACTGACGATCCCATGACAAATTGAGAGTCCCAGGCCAGTGCCTACGCCCTCGGGTTTGGTAGTGAAAAAAGGATCAAAGATGCGCGACATGAGATCGGCTGGGATGCCGGGCCCGTTGTCAGCAATTGAAATGCGGAGAACCTGGGCAGATGGGTTGTAGTTTTGATCGGAATGTTCCCAGAAAAGAGGGCGTCCTACTTTGGTAGTAATCAGCAGTTTCCCCTGATTGTTTGCTGTGTGCATGGCCTGCCAGGCATTGTTGATCAAATTAATAAAGACTTGTTGGAATTGGTGGGGATCGATCATGGCCGGCGGTAGATCAGGGGATAGATGCAATTCGTATTGGATATTGTGGGCGCGTAATTCGTAAGTCAGCAAATCAACAGTGTTGGTAAGAATTTCATTGATCTGGGTCAGTTTGCGTTCCGGAGGGCGTTGGCGGGCAAAGTCAAGCAGTCCGCGCACAGTATTTGCCGCGCGGCGCGCTTCCTCGATCAGGCGTGACATATCTTGATGCGTTTGAACATTTGCCGTCTGTTGTTGGATCAGATGCGCATACAAGATCACCGAGGTCAATGGGTTGTTCAGTTCATGGGCAACGCCGGCGACCAACTCTCCAATAGCAGCCAATTTTTCACTTTGCACCAGGCGCGCTTGAGCCATCCGCAGTGCTTCCAATTGAGTTTGCAGTTTTTCATGCAGTGATTGACGATGGAGAGCATTGGCAATGGCGTCGCCGATGGCGGTGAACAGGCGCACTTGGCGTTCTGTGATGGGTTGTACTCCGCCGATCCAGAGAATGCCCAGGACGCGATCCTGGCTGCCCAGCGGCATTCCTGCAATGCAGAATGAGCTGCCTTGCGCTGGTTCTGACGCACTCAGCCAGGGATGGTAATTTTTGCAATCGTTATTTCGATAGGGCTGGCCGCTGCTGATAATTTGTTGGCTGAGGCCATCTGTGGCTGGAATACGTTTCCCTGTCCAATCGGCCCACCAGCCGCGCCCCAATTCCATATAGCCCTCATTGCCGGCCGAGACGTCGAAAATTTCGAGGGCAACTCCCTGCACTTGAAAGAGGGCCATAATTTGATCAAGCACAACTGCCGGAATTTCGGCGCGGGTGCGGGCGGTGCGCATGACGCGCGATACTTTGAAGATGATTTCAAGTTCTTCAGTGCGTTGGTTCGCTTGCTCAATCAATTGCGCTTTGGCAATCGCCAGCGCCGTCAGGTGGCAGGCTTGCTCGCAGCGGGCAAGTTTTTCGCTGGAAAAATGCTGCGCGGTTTGGAAAACAAAGATGACTGCGCCCAGTTTTTGATTGTCCGCCAAAAGCGGCGCGCCGAGGATAGACTGAATCGGCGCGCGAGGACGAATTTCCAGGTTGGCGTAAGGAGAATTGCCGACATCATGGACGATAATTGCTTTTTCACTCTGCAAAACCGCGGTGGTTAAAGCAGTTTCACCGGCTTCTGGCTTGAGGGCTTGATAGGGTTCGGCGCGCCGGCTGGTGGCCGCGACCAATGTAGCTGTTTGCCGATCTTCGCACCACAAGGTGACATAGCAATCATCGGCCTGGATGAGTTCTCCCAGGCGGTCTGCCAGGGTTTGGAAGAGACTGGTCAAGTCAGGCGCTTGCAGCGCCATTTGGGCAATATTGTTGAGCAGTGCCAGGTACTGCTCGTTCGATGGTTGGGTCGTCTCTGAAAAAGGTTCTGGTTTAGTAACAATAACCCTGGTCACATGGTCCTCGTTAGTGGATTTTGCTCGAATGGTAACTCAATCTGTAAAACAGTGTGAGCGTCTTTTCCATAGAATGCAATCCGGTTTCCTCCAGTTGCTAAAACATCTGTCATTGGAGTGAGGCTGAACATACAGTCTGGAATTTCGGTCGTTGCGGTTTCTCGATCCGGCATAATGGCTGGAGTAGTGGCGAATTCTATCTGGATGCTTTGCGGATTGCAGTGGGCTGAGACAATGATTTCACCGCCGCCCAAAGCCCCGATGACGTCGGCTAAAGTCAAGACAATACTTAAAAAAGACAGGTGGATTTGGCTGACAACCCCTTTAAAGGCTGGAATGTCTGCCGGCAATTCATCATACAACTTGACTTTTTGGCGCATTAGCTCATCACGCGCCAGATCAAAAGTATCGCGCAGCAATTCGATGATCTGAAACTGTCTGAGCGTATCTGTCTGAGGGCGATAAAGCTGGCGCACCCGGTTGACCATTTTAGCCACACGCTCTAATTCTTGTTTCAGCAGGTTGACATACTCTTCTACTGCTTGTGGGTTATGCGCATCATCCAATGCCAGCATTAGCGCCCCACGCATTGCTTGCAAAGGGTTGCTGATCGAATGGACGATGCTGGCTGCCAGGCGGCCAATCGTCGCCAGGCGTTCGTTGGCAATGGCATGTTGGCGCAGCAGCGATCGTTCGTCCAAAAGACGATGGTAACGTTGATAGCGGCGCAAACAGGCTGCCAGGTCCTCAAGCGCCAATGGTAACAAAAGGTAATCATCTGCGCCAGCTTGCAAGACTGTCTGGCGTTGGGCAATTTCTTCAATCAATACCACAAAGAGGAAATTTTTGCGATCGCTCAACCGGCGCAGCGCGGCGCAATAACTGTTCAAGTCTGTCTGACCGCGGCTGTCCGCCAGGACTATCAGAGTGGTGGTTGGCGCAAAATTCAGCGCAATTTCGTTTAGTGCAGCGATGGTTTGCCAGTGAAGCGCGGACGACAAGTCTACCGGTAAACGCGCGACAACAGGTTGGAAATCAGCAGGCGAAGGACTAAAAAGTAAAACCGATAACATAATAAATTATTGTATCACGGGCTGTGAATGTGATCGCGCGTTTTTTATAACAATAGTCTATAATTCTGAAAGGAGGCACTTATGTCTGCGAACAAATCCTTAGGGGCCAACCTGCTGGTTCTTTTGATGATTGGGCTTTTTCCCTTGATCGTCCGCGCGGCCTCATTCTCTCCGGCCAGCCGGCGGATGTCGTCCTCAGACCAACAATACGTCAGCGAGCCGGTCGCGCCCCTTCTCAGCCGGCCAGTGAGTGCTTTACCGCGGCCGGCCGTTCTCTCCCAGGCAGTTTTACCTGGCCGGATTGCCCGTCTTCCTTCTCAGGATGTGTTGAACCCATTGGCCTCAGGCGATCCTCTCCTGGCATTACATCTTCAGAATAACAGCCAAAGCCCCGCGCCTGAGCGAACGTTTGAAGGGATTTCAAATCTGTCTATGCTCACGCCGCCAGACCCTAATGGGGATGTTGGACTGGCGCACTATGTGCAGATGGTGAATGTCTATTTCTCAGTGTATGATAAAAAAGGCAGCCAATTGGTTGCTCCAACCTGGCTGCCAGAGCTTTTTGCCGAGCTGCCTGTTTGCGGCGTATCTGACCGCGGCGACCCGATCGTGCTGTACGATGCCCAGGCCGATCGCTGGCTGCTCAGCCAGATTGCTTCTTCGGCATCCGCCGATTATATTTGTGTCGCTATCTCGCAAACTGGCGATCCTACCGGCAGCTTTTATCTGTATGAATTTGAGATGCTTGATTTCCCCGATTATTTCAAATTTGGGGTGTGGCCGGATGCTCAGTCGAACGCGTACTTAATGACTGCCAGTGAAAGTCCTTACACAGCGTATGCGTTTGACCGTCAGAAGATGTTGGCTGGAGAACAAGCCTCGTTTGTGCGTTTTACCGGGCAGACCAATTTCTTGCTGCCGGCCGATGTTGACGGCGCAGCCCCACCCCTCGGCGCGCCCGGTTATTTTTACACTTTTAAGGATAATTATGCGCATGGAGGCATTGACCGGCTTGAAATTTTTGCCCTGGATGTGGATTGGGATACTCCGGAAGCCGCCGCTTTCAGCCAGATAGCCTCCTTGCCGATCTCCACATACTCCTATACCGTCTGCGGCGCTTTTCAGATGAGGTGTATTCCTCAAAAAGGGACCTTTCAAAAGCTGGATGCAGTCTCTGAATGGCCCATGCATCGCTTGGTTTATCGCAACTTTGGCGATCATGAAACCCTGGCCGGGAATTTCACTGTGGATGTGGGCGGCGATCGCGCTGGCATTCGTTGGTTTGAATTGCGTAAAACTGACGCGGATTGGTTTTTGTATCAAGAGGGAACTTACGCCCCATCTTCTGAGCATTTCTGGATGGGCAGTCTTGCCCTGGACAGGCAAGGGAATATGGCCTTGGGATACAGCGCCTCCAGTTTGACCAGTTTTCCTGATATTCGTTATGCCACACGCCTGGCTGGGGATCCTTTGGGGTCGTTTGGCAGCGAGGTTATTTTGATGGATGGGGGTGGTTCACAGACGGGCAGCAATCGCTGGGGCGATTACAGCGCAATGAGTGTAGACCCGGTAGATGATTGCACGTTTTGGTATACCAACGAATATTATCCGATCTCATCGTCGAACGGCTGGCATACGCGCATCGGGCAGTTTGTTCTTCCAGGATGCCGCCCCGTGGAAGCTGATTTCGCTTTGCGAAAAAGCGCTCAGGTTGCCCAGGCGCTTCCCGGTCAACTGCTTCCTTATACCATCGAGGTGGCTAATCTTGGGCCAGACGATCTGATCTCCTCGACCATTTCTACGCGGCTTGTCATGACAGACACATTGCCA
>CAIQJJ010000774.1 GCA_903872065.1 uncultured Anaerolineales bacterium
ACCAGCACCCAGGTGCCCTTTCACGCCCGGCGCATCCTCGCGCCGGTTCTGGGCCTGCCCATTAAACGCATCCGCGTGATTAAACCGCGCATTGGCGGCGGTTTTGGCGGCAAGCAAGAAGTCTTGATTGAGGATGTGGCCGCCCATTTAACCATCGCCACGCGCCGCCCGGTGCGCTACGAATACACCCGTGAGGAAGAGTTTATCGCGTCTCGTTCGCGCCACCCCATGCGCATCCGCATGAAAACCGGCGTGAAGTACGACGGCGCCATCACGGCCAATGAAATGCATGCATTAAGCGACACCGGGGCCTATGGATGCCACGCCCTCACCGTCACCGGCAATACCGGTCACAAGTCCATGGCCCTATACGTGGGCGATGGCCCCTACCGCCAGTCTCCCAACATCCGCTTTTATGCCGATGTGGTCTACACCAACACGCCGCCCTCGGGTGCGTACCGAGGTTATGGCGTGCCGCAGGGGTATTGGGCGCTGGAACGCCACATGGAAAAAATCGCCCGCGCCCTGCACCTGGACCCCATCGCCTTTCGCCTGAAGAACACGCTGCGCGCCGGTGAACTGCATCCCTTCAGTACCGCCTGGAGCGAAGGACGCGCTCCCCGGCCTGAGATTGTGCATACCGTGGGGCTGGAGGAGTGTGTGCGCCAGGGCATGGCCGCCATCGGCTGGGATCATAAATTCGCCAACCCCGATTGGCGCATGGTCGCCGGCAAGCCACACCTGCGGCGCGGCATTGGAATCGCCACGGTCATGCAGGGAACCGCCATTCCGTACCTCGATATGGGCGCCGCCAGCCTCAAGATGAATGATGATGGCTCTTTTAATCTGTTGATTGGCGCGACCGATCTGGGCACCGGTTCGGATACCGTGTTGGCCCAAATGGTCGCCGAGGTTTTGGGAATCCCGATCGACGATATCCTGGTGTATTCCTCAGATACCGACTTCACCCCCTTTGACAAGGGCGCTTATGCTTCCAGCACCACCTACATTTCAGGAACCGCGGCGGTTAAAGCTGCGCAGCAGGTGGCCGAGCGTATTCGCATCCGAGCCGCGCGCATGCTGAGCGCTTCCGGCGAACAGGTGACGCCTGAGCAGGTGCGCCTGGCCGGCCGCAAGGCGCTTGCGCCCGACGGTCGCCACGTGACCCTGGCGCAGGTGGGGCATGATGCGCTGCATCACCAGGATCAGGAACAAATCATGGCGGTTGCCTCTTACATGTCGCCCAACTCCCCGCCGCCTTTTGCCGCCCAATTTGCCGAAGTGACGGTCGATATTGAAACTGGTCAGGTGACCGTCGACCGGCTGGTGATGGCGGTTGATTCAGGGGTGGTTATCAATCCGCTGACGGCCTCCGGACAGATTGAAGGCGGCATGCTTCAGGCCCTGGGCTACGCCGTGTGCGAAGAAATGGTTTACGATTCCCAAGGCCAGGCGCGCGAGCGCGACCTGGTGGATTACCATATCTTCCGGGCCAATGAAATGCCCGAATTGGAGACCCTGTTCATTGAAACGTTTGAACCCACCCATCCTTTTGGCGTCAAAGCCGTGGCTGAAATTCCGATGGATGGGGTCGCCCCGGCGGTGGGAAATGCAATTTATGACGCCTGCAACGCGGATGTCACCGTTAATCCGGCCACGCCTGAACGGATCTGGCGCGCCCT
>CAIQJJ010000775.1 GCA_903872065.1 uncultured Anaerolineales bacterium
GGCGAACCCCACCCCGACCCTCCCCAACGGAAGATCACCGTTGGAGAGGGGGGACGGCGCGGTCCGCTTTGTGACCAGCGGCGAGGCGGAGGCGTTGCAGGCGCTTTTACCGCGCTTGTGGGGCCAGGCCGGGCAGGTCGAGTCTGTTGGGTTGTAAGTAAGGTTTTATGATATGACCTCTTCTCATCTTAACGAATTGCTGACCATTATCGAGCATTTGCGCGGCGACCGGCATAAACTGGCCCTCGTCCTGGGTGATTTCGGCGCTGGTAAGACGCGCCTGCTGCAAGAGGCCGCCAGGGCCGCCGGCGGTGTGTATCTCAATCTCAACCTGGCTCTGAGTGAGCGCCTGTTGACTCGCCCGCGCAGCGATTATAAGAATGGCGTCGCCGTTCCTCAGATGATTGACGAATTGTGCGATGAAGCGGCCCCCGGCAGCCGCCCCTTGTTTGTGGACAATGTCGAATTGTTATTCTCCCCCGACCTGGGGAAGATCAATCCGGTGGATACCTTCAGCCGCGTGGCGCGGCAGCGGGTGGTGGTGTTAGCCCTGCCCGCCCGCCGCCAGGGCGCTGAAGCCGAGTACAGCCACACCGGGCGCGCCGATCACCTGCGGATGCACCTGGGCGCCTTCCCGGTCGTGGAACTGAAAGCGAGTTGAGTTTATGTCGCCTTTGTCAACGCGTGATTTGCTGCATTTTGAAGAAGTTGAGGAAGTGATCAAACTGCGCAAGGGTGAAAAAGCCCGCGAGTACGTTGAAAAGTACGTCCTCTCGAAGAGCTTGCGCGATCATCTACTGCGCATGATCGAGGCGCTCAGCGGCCCTACCCACAAATCTTTCAACGTGGTGGGTAACTACGGTACCGGCAAGAGCCACTTTTTGGCTTTCGTCGCCGCCCTGCTCGAACACCCCGAATACCGCCCCCTGGTGCAGGACGAAATGCTGCGCGCCGCCCTGGATAAGTTCGACCGGCGCTACCTGGTGGTCAAGTTCGAACTGGGCGCAGTGCAGGAGGTCAGCCTGCGCTATATCTTCTTCGACCAGGCGCGCCAGCAGCTTGCTGAGCGCTACGCCATTGAGACCCGCCCGATTGACTTGCAGGCCGACTACGACAACAAGAAGAACGTCCTCAACTTGCTGGCCGACCTTAAAGCCAGCGATCCAGAGGCCGGCCTGGTGGTCATCGTGGATGAGATCAGCGATTTCATCAAGCAAAAAGACAAGACCGGTATGGCGCATGACATTGCCCTGCTGCGCGAGTTGGGCGAGATCAGCCAGGACAGCGATTTCTTGTACATCGGGGCGATGCAGGAGCATGTCTTCACCAACCCCAAGTATATAGAGCAAGCCGAATCGATCGCCCGCGTCAACCAGCGCTTTGTGACCGTCACCATCACCAAAGAAGATGTGTCGCAGGTCTTGGGCAGCCGCGTGCTGCGCAAGGACGCTGACCAGCGCCTGCAACTGCAAAATCTGTTGGGCAATCACAAGGCGTATTTTCCCAACCTGGCCCTCGATCTGGACAAGTACATCACCTTGTACCCGATGCACCCCTATGTGATTGAGGTCTTTGAACGCCTGCCCTATTTCGAGAACCGCGGCGTGATCGGCTTCACCGTGCAAAATGTGCAGCGCATCCTGGATCTGCCCGCGCCGGCCTTTGTCACCTACGATCGCATCTTCGACCTGATCCAGGCCACGCACGAGATTCGCAACCAGCCGCAGGTCGCCCAGGTATTGAACGTGGCGCAAACCCTCTTGGGCAAGGCTGACCTGGTCAACAGCCGCTATCGCGAGGATGCGCTGCGCCTGATCAAAGCCCTGGCGGTGCTGAAGCTCTTGGGCGGCGACAAGGATTTGGGCGCGACCTCGCAGGAATTGGCCAATACGCTGCTGATTACGCCCCCCGGCAAGCTTTTGGTGGACGCCAACCTGGCGCGCGATCACATTGAGCGGGTGATGAAAGATATCCGCGAAGTGACTGTCGGCCAGTACATTGACGCGGTAGAAGGGCGTTACTGGCTCAATTTGGCTAAGATCGAGGATTACGACGCTCGCATTGATCAGCGCGCCCAGGCGGCGGTCGCCGGCCACAATGACGAGATCGAGCGGCAGTTTCGCGAGTTCGTCATCGGCGAATTGGGCCTGGCCAACACCGCCCCCCTGCTGCCCGGCCGGCCGGTGTATCTCGACAGCGCCCCCTGGCCGTCGCGCAAAGCCTTTCGCCCCGGCCTCTTGATCATTGGGCGCGCCGAGGAGGCGATCACCCACGGCGATTACCGCCTGGCGCTGCAAGGCCCGCTGCCCGGCAAATCCGCCCCGCGCCAGGATGAACTGACCGTGATGGTGGATTTCAACGACGAGATGATCCGCCTGTTGGTGCGCGCCCGCGCCGCCTCGATGCTGTCCAACGAAAAGATTCATACCAAGCTGATGGCCGATCTGGCCAAGAAGGCCCTGGCCGATTTTCGCAGCCTGTACCTGGCGCGCTTGTGGGAGCAGGGGATAGTCTTGTTCGGCGGCCATAAGACCGAACTTAAGAAGCTGCCGGCCCGCCACAGCCTGAATTCGCTGCGAGACATCCTTGAACACGTCCAGGGTGAAATGCTGGATGACTTCTTCAAGGAGCGCTACCCCAATTTCCCGGTCTTTCGCACCCTTTTGACCGCCGCCAACCTGGAGAGCGAGGCGCTGCATGCCCTGCAAGCGCTGGACAAACAGCCGGGCGGGCAGTTGGATTTCAACAGCCGCGGCTACCTGGAGGCCTTTGGCGCCTTCAAAGATGGGCAGTTTAGCGCCAACGCCTCGCCCGCCTGCCAGTTGATCTTGCAGCGCGTTAAGGCCAACGACCAGGCGCACAAACTGACCGCCCTCAGCGATCTGGAGCGTGAGTTTGGGCAAAGCCCGTGGGGGCTGCCGGCGGCGCTGCTGCAACTGCTCCTCGGCGCACTGCTCTTGCATGGCCGCCTGGTCTTTGTCCGCCAGGGGGGCAAACGCTTGAACGCCGGCGATCTTTCCCCTTTGCTCAAAACCAGCCTGGACTTTTTCAAAGACATCCTCTATGTGGAGGGCGATCAGGATCTTGATGTTGAGGCGCTGGATCAGCTTTTCCTTCGCCTGGGCTTGAAGACGGATGCCCTGCACGACAAGGATACGCGCCCCCAGGCGGTCAAGGACCTGCATGTGAAGGGTTTGGAGTTGAAGAATCAATTAGCGGCGCTGCGTCAGTCGTTCAACGCCATCTCCTCCCAGGCGCAGGCGCTCCCAGACCTGCCCTGGCTCGGCGTGCAGGGTGTGCTAAGCCGCCTGGCGGCGCTCGATGAGCCTGTGAACGCCTTTGCCAGCGTCAATAAGGTCAGCGACCTGGGCAAGCTGCCAGCCGGCGCGGCCGTGTTGGATGCCCTGCCGGCGCGCCTGGCCGACCTGCAGACCTTGGAGAGCTTCGCCGCGGATTGGCTGGAGGGCAATGATCTCGCTCTGGGCAAAGCGCTGCCGCGCCTGCTGAACTGCCTCAAAGTGCTGCCAGCCCTGCTCGCGCTGGCGACGCCCGCTGAACGGGCGATCCTGGCCGATTTGCAGCGTATTGCCGAGGAGAGCCGCCAAATTTACACCGACCAGGCGCAACTGCTCAAGCCGGAACTGCGCCGCCCGTTGAAGGGCAAGTTGGAGCAGTTCCGCCAGAAGTACCAGGGGGTGTATTATGGGCTGCACCGCCGCCTGGCCGGCGACGAGGCCCCCTGGGAGGCGCTCAAGGCGCTGCTGCAAGGCTCGCGCGCCCAGGCCCTGGCGCAGTTGAAAAGCCTGCCCTTCATCTCGCCCATCGAATTTAACAAGGCGACCCTGGAACTGCAGGGGATGGAGCGCCGCCGCTGCCGCGATTTCAACGCCCAAACCCTGGAGGGCTTCGATACCTGTCCCTACTGCCGCTTTCCCGAAGAGGGCGCTGGGCTGGCGCAGATCCCTGAGCGCCTGGCGTCTTTCCAGCAGAAGCTGGATAAGACCTGGCAGGCCTGGAATGAGCAAATTTTCGAGGAAATGCCCGCCGCCGCCGAGCGCCTGCCGCTGCTCAGCGGCCCGCATCGCGCCGCCATTGAGGCCCTGCTGCTTGCCGGCAGCCTGCCGGAGAGCATTGAGGCCGAACTGAGCGCCGCACTGTACGAATTGTTCAGCGAGCTGCAGGCGGTGGAACTGGACTTGAACGACCTGGCGCGCGCCCTGACCGCCGACCAGGCCGCCCTGACCGAGAGCGAGCTGCGCCAGCGTTTCGACCAATACCTGCGCCAACTGATCCGCGGCTGCGATGACCCCACCCTGCTGCGGATTAAGATCAAAGTATGAACTGATCCAGGCAGCCGGCTTGAATCGTGCAATCCATCGCCCACAACGTTGCAGTGATTCAAACTTAAAACCACGAATAACACCAATCTTCACCAATAAGAAAAATTCGTGTAGATTAGCGTTATTCGTGGTTAATCTTTGCTCTTGGCAGTGAAAACCGGCTTTTTCCCAACCTGTTGTGATGGTCTTCGCAGAAAGAATGCGCAATGGGAATGGACATGCTATAATCGAAGCAGATTGGCCGGTGAAAGAGCTTTGCCTGGATACTCTGTGGAGGTTGTGGATGGAAATCTTTGTGGATGGGTTCAACTTAGCTGACGGCGCTGCCAAAGACGCTCCCTCTCCAGGGCTGGCTGCGGCTGGATTGGTTCAACTGCCGCCTCCCGATCGGCCCCTGCGCATGAAAGCTCCGGCGACCGTGACCAACTCACTCCGAGAGGATGCTTGCAACCCTGAGAGACCCCCATGCGTGACAATTTAGACGAACTCCGCCATATCGAAGGTTTTCCCCTGGGCGAAGACGAAGACCTGCACGCCCTCTCCGACCCGCCCTATTACACCGCCTACCCCAACCCACACATCGCCGAGTTCATCCGGCAGTATGGCAAGCCCTATGACGAGGCCACGGACGACTATCACCGTGAGCCGTATGTCAGCGATGTTGAAGCAGGAAAAGAAGATCCGGTTTACCAGGCGCACGCTTACCATACAAAAGTACCTTATAAGGCTATTAGCACCTTTATTAAACACTATACCGAAGCTGGGGAAATTGTCTTTGATGGATTCTGCGGCAGTGGTATGACTGGCGTTGCAGCGCAAATGACCAATAGAAATGCAATATTGAGTGATTTGGCCCCCGCAGCTACTTTTATTTCATCATGCTATAATCGCTCGATTACCGACGTGGTTTTTGCCGGCGTGGCGCAGCAATTGCTGGCAGATTTGCGAAAAGAATGTGGCTGGCTTTATCGTACAGCCGACCCAGCGGGCAACACTGGAATTATCAATTTTACGGTTTGGAGTGATGTTCATTGCTGTCCTTATTGCCGGACAGAGTCTGTTCTATGGGATATCGCTGTTGAGCCAATATCCAAGACGGTACGAGATGAATTTCAATGTCCGTCCTGCAATGCCGTCCTTACCAAAGCAACTATGCCAAAAGTCCATCACGCAGATGGCGTCGCTAAAACAGTGCCAGTGTGGATTGATTATTCTGTAGGCA
>CAIQJJ010000776.1 GCA_903872065.1 uncultured Anaerolineales bacterium
GCGGTCTGCGATGTCGGCCTGGCTGCCTTTGACCGCCTGGGGGCGCTCTCGCGCCGCAACCAGGACTATTCGATGACCCCGCAGCCTTTCGATAGAAATCGTGACGGCCTGGTGATCGGCGAAGGGGCCGGCGCTTTGATCCTGGAGCGCGAAAGCCATGCCCGCGCCCGCGGCGCGCAAATCCTGGCCGAGGTGGCCGGCTATGGCTGTACCTCCGATGCGTTCCATATCACCGCGCCGCACGAGCAGGGCGAGGGTGGGGCGCGGGCGATGCGCCTGGCGGTTCAATCCGCCGGCTTGAACCTGGAAGATGTCGAATACATCAACGCGCATGGCACCGCGACCCTGTTAAATGACCTGGCAGAAACGCGCGCCATTAAGGCCGCTTTCGGCCAACAGGCGTATAATATCCCTGTCTCGTCTACCAAGTCCATGACCGGTCACACCATGGGCGCCGCCGGCGCGTTGGAAGCCATCTTCTGCGCCCAGGCGGTGCGGGAGGGCGTCATCCCCCCCACCATTCACTATCAGACGCCCGATCCCGATTGCGATCTGGACTATACGCCCAACCAGGCGCGCGAGAAACCATTGAAAGTCGCCATCAGCAACTCATTTGGGTTTGGCGGCCACAACGCGGTCGTTGTGATAAGAAAATATTTTTAATCTGTTGGTTCAGAACCTGCGAGACTCCAGCTTCTCAGAGTGCTTTGGGCGGCTGGCGTGTCTTGAGTTCTGCGGAGGTTTCATTTATGGATCACACTCAAGGTCAACCTGCGGATTTGACGCCTCAGGTCATCGCTCAACGACTCGGCTTAAAATTTAAGGATTATCGCTTGTTGATGCGCGCCCTCACGCATCGCTCTTATATCAATGAACACCCTGAAGCCATTGAGGATAACGAGCGTCTCGAATTCCTGGGCGACGCTGTTTTGGACTTTTTGGTGGGGGCGTGGTTGTACAACCATTTCCCTGAGCTACAGGAAGGTGGCCTGACCCGCCTGCGCGCGGCCCTGGTGGGCAATGCGCAGTTGGCCGAGTTTGCCCGCCAGATTGGGATTGGCCCCCTGATGTTGATGGGGCATGGCGAGGCCGAAGGTGGGGGGCGTGAGCGCGGCCCCCTGCTTGGCTCAACCTTCGAGGCGCTGATTGGCGCTCTATATCTTGACCAGGGCCTGCCGGCAGTGCGCGCCTATGTCGAGCCGCTGCTCGAATCGGCGCAGCACATTCTCCTGGGCGGTGGGCGCGAGCGCGATCCCAAGAGTCAGTTGCAAGAGTGGTCGCAATCGCATGGCTACGGCCCGCCAGCTTACCAGGTGGAAGCGACCAGCGGCCCCGATCATGGGCGCGTCTTTGAGATGGCCGTCTATATCAATGGTGAAGAATATGGCCGTGGGGCGGGCGCCAGCAAAAATATTGCCGCCAAGGCGGCCGCCCTGGCCGCCTTGCAAAAATTGGGTTTAGCCTGACAAATCTCTTTGTGGAGCTGCCGAAATGATCCCTGACCGTCCTATCCCTGAAAGTTATTGGGTTAAGCCGGGCCAATTCCTTGCCGGCGAATACCCTGGGCATTATGAAGCCGCCCAGGCCGCCGTGCGCGTCACCGCTTTGGTCAACGCCGGTTTTTCCTTGTTCGTTGACCTCACCTGCGAGGGCGAATTGCAACCCTACGCCAATTTGCTGGCCGAAGAGACCCGCGCCGGCCGCCTGGCTGAGCATTACCGTTTCCCGATCACCGATTTAAGCACCCCTACCATCCCTCAGATGCGCGCCACCCTGGATGTGATTGACGCCGGTTTAGCCGACCAGCGCAAGGTGTACCTGCATTGTTGGGGAGGCGTCGGGCGCACCGGCACTGTGGTTGGTTGTTACCTGGTGCGTCACGGCATGAGCGGCGAGCAGGCTTTGCAGCAGTTGGCGCAGTGGTGGCGCGGGGTGCCCAAGAGCTATCGCCATGCCCGCACCCCTGAAACCATGCCGCAAAGAGCTTTTGTGCTGAATTGGCCTGGCCTATAGCCGCTTGCAGCGGGTCGCCTGGCCCTCTGTTTACTTGTAATCCATGCGTTTAAAATCTCTCGAACTTCACGGTTATAAAACCTTTGCTTCTCGCACCGAATTTCAATTTGCCGATAAAGTTACGGCCATTGTCGGGCCGAACGGATCAGGCAAAAGCAATGTCGCGGATAGTTTGCGCTGGGTGCTTGGCGAGCAGTCTTTTTCTTTGCTGCGCGGCAAGAAAACCGAAGACATGATCTTTGCCGGCTCAGAGCAGCGTCCGCGCGCCAGCATGGCCTCCGCCACTGTCACCTTCGACAACAGCGAAGCCTGGCTGCCGATTGATTTTACCGAAGTCGCCATCACCCGCCGCGCCTACCGCGACGGCGAGAATGAATACCTGCTCAACGGACAGCGCGTCAGGCTGAAGGATATTTCTGAGCTTTTGGCGAAATCTGGCCTGGCTGAGCGCACCTATACCATCATCGGGCAGGGCCTGGTAGATACGGCGTTGGCGTTGAAGGCGGAAGAGCGCCGCCGTCTCTTTGAAGAAGCCGCCGGCATCGGGCTGTACCGGACGCGCCGCGAAGAATCGCTCAAGCGCCTGGAGACTACGCGTCACAACCTGGAACGGGTGCAAGACATCCTGGTGGAACTTCAGCCCCGCTTGCGCAGCCTGGAGCGCGCCGCCCGCCGCGTGCAGGAATACGAACAGGTGAAGGCTGACTTACGCCTGCTGCTGCGCGATTGGTATGGCTATCATTGGCATCGCGAGCAGCAAGATTTGACCGCGGCGCGTGAGGCGGCTTCTTTGCAAGAAACCGACCTGGAAAAAGCCAAAGCGTCTTATGCCGGGCTGGATGAAAAACTGGCCGCTGTGCGCGAACAGATCGCTGGTTTGCGCGCCCGGCTTAATTCATGGCATCGCCAATCGGCCCAACTGCACACCCGCCGCGAGACTCTCAGCCGCGACCTGGCGGTGGCCGATGAACGCGCCCGCGCCCTGGCTGAGCAAGGCCAGGCTGCGCGCGCAGAGCTGACGCGCCTGGTTGAGGAAGTGCAGTTGCAGCAAGAGCGCCTGGAAGTTGCCGCCCAGGAAGTCAAAGGCTTGCAGATGGAATTGGGCGATGCCCAGGGTCAGGCGCAGGCGGCGCGCAAAGCCTTGCTCGACCGGCAGGCTGAACGCGCCTTATTGGAAAAAGAAGTGCAAAACGCCCGCCAGGCGCAGGGGGGGCTGAACGCCCGCCAGGGACAGTTGCAAGCGCGCCTGGCCGAGCGTCAGAACCAGGAAAAGCGCCAACAAGAGGCTTTACAGTCTGCGGCGAACGCCGCGGCGGCGGCTGAAAAAGAAGTCTCCGCGTCCGAAGGGCGCGTGAAAGCCGCCCAACAAGCCGTCCGCGCCGTGGAAGCCAGGCGCCAGGCTGCCGAAGAGGCGCTGCGCGCGCATCAGGATCGCGTCGTCGAATCGGAAACTGGGCGCAAAAAAGCATTGGATGCCCGCAGCGCGCTGCAAGCAGAGGTCGCCCGTTTGCGCGCCCAGGCGGATGTCCTCGAACAGGCCGAGCGCGCCCTCTCCGGCTATGGCAGCGGCGCTCGCCTGCTGCTTGAAGCCGGCCGCCAGACCCGTTTGAAGGGGGTGCGCGGCGCGCTCAGCAGTTTGATCGAAACCCCCGCGGAAATGGAAGCAGCCATCGCAGCCGCCCTCGGCGAATCCCTCGACGCGGTCTTGCTCGACCCCGGCGCAAACCCCGACGCCGCCCTGGACGAATTGAGCGGCAAGTCGGCCAAAGCGGCTCTCTTGCCATTCGCCAATCTGATTCCCTCCACCCCCTTGCCGCCTCCCGCCGGCGAGTCCGCGGATTTCCTCGGCCTGGCCTCCGACCTGGTGAAAGCCCCGCCGGAGCTGCGCCCGGCGGTGGATGTGCTTCTCGGCCAGACCTGGGTGGCGCGCGACCGTTCCGCCGCCCGCCGCTTGCTTGCTGGCGCAGCGCAATCGGTGGAGCGCAGAGAGTCTTTGCGCGTCGTCACCCTCAAAGGGGAAGTCTTCTACGCCGCCGGTTTGATTATTGCCGGGCAGGAGGGGAAGGGCGGCAGCACGCTCAGCCGCACGCGCCAGCGTCGCGAACTGCAAACCCGCCTCGCGGCGCGCGAAGCCGAGGCCGGGCGACTCCATGAGCAGATCAAAGCTTTCGACGAGACGCTCAACCGCCTGCAAGGCGAGGAAAAACGCCTGCGCCAGGAACTGGATGCGGCGCGCAGCGCGGAGAAGAGCGCCCAGGCGGCGCACGGCCAGGAAGAACTGGCGTTGGAAAAGGCTCGCCGCCAGGCGCAGTTTCAAAAAGAGCAGCAGGCCCGCCTGGATGCCGACCTCCGGCGCGGGGCGGAAGAGTCGCGCCAGATGGCTGCCGAGCTCACCCGGCTGGAGACTCAGCTTCAAACCGCGCGCGAGCGCCTGCGTGAATTAACCGCTGCCCTGGGCAGCCTGTCTTTAGAAGATTTGCAATCCCAGGTGAGTCACTGGACGACCCGCGCCGCAGTGGCTGAGCGGGCGGTCTCTGATGCGCAAAATCGCCAGCGCGAGCGCCAGGCGCTTCTTGAGCGCTCTCGCCGCAGCCAGGCCGCCTTGCAGGCGCGCCTGGCCGAGGTGGAGGCGCAGGTCGCCGCCCTGGAGAGTGAAAAAGCCGCTCAACGCCAGGCGGAAGCGGCTGTCGGCCAGGAGATCGAAGCGCTGCAAGCTTTGATCGAACCGGCGGAGGCCGAATTGGATGCAGCGGAACAGCAGCAAAATCAGTTGCAGTCGGCTGAATCTCTCGCCCGCCAGGTGTTCAGCCAGGCTGAACACCGCTATACTCAAGCCAAGATCGCCTTGGCCCGCCGCCAAGAGGCCTTGGACAGCCTGCGCCGGCGGATTGAAGATGATTTTGGCCTGGTGGCTTTTGATTATGTGGAGAAGGTCTCTGGCCCGACGCCCCTACCGCTGCAGGGTATGGTCGAGGCGCTGCCCGTCCTGGCGCAGATTCCTCCCGAACTAGAAGAAAATATCAAGCGCCAGCGCGCCCAACTGCGGCGCATGGGGCCGATTAACCCCGAAGCGCAGACCGAATATGAAGAGGTCAAGCAGCGTTTCGAGTTTTTGACGGTGCAGGTCGCAGATTTGCAAGACGCTGAGACCGGCGTCAAAGAAGTGATCGCCGAATTGGACCTGCTCATGCAGCGCGAATTTCGCAAGACTTTCGACGCGGTGGCGCATGAATTTCGCCAGATTTTCACGCGGCTATTTGGCGGCGGATCGGCCCGGCTGCTTTTGACTGACGCCGAAGACTTGACCAACACCGGTATTGATATTGAAGCGCGCGTGCCTGGCCGCCGTGAGCAGGGGCTTTCCCTGCTTTCGGGCGGCGAGCGCAGGCTGACTGCCGTGGAGTTGGTCTTTTCGCTGTTGAAAGTTTCTCCGACCCCCTTTTGCGTCCTCGACGAGGTGGATGCCATGCTGGACGAAGCCAACGTGGGCCGCTTCCGCGACGCCCTCACCGCCCTGGCCCACGACATCCAGTTCATCGTCATCACCCACAACCGCAAAACCATCGAAGCCGCCAAAACGCTTTACGGTATCTCGATGGGCGATGACTCGGCTTCGCAGGTTTATTCGCTTAAAATTGATGAGTGGCTGGAAGAAGACAAGCGCTGAGGCAGCGAGAACTGGATATAGCTCAATTGATGGAGCTTGACCGCTTAATCCCGCCGGGGATTGAACGATTCAACGAACTCCATCAGCTTTATTTGGGCCAATTAGACCAAATGA
>CAIQJJ010000777.1 GCA_903872065.1 uncultured Anaerolineales bacterium
GAAACCCTAAGGGTCTCATTTCTGCCTTCTGCCTACCCCTTCTTCTGCGGCTTCACCAGCCACGCGAACAACAGCGCAGAACTAAACCGCCCGATGGCCGAGCCTAAAAAGACCGAACGGTAGCCCCACAGCGTCACCATCCCGCCGCCGGTCGCGGCCCCAATCGAGAGCGCCACCGTGACCACCACCTGGAAGAGCGCCGAGTAGCGCGCCCGCTGTTCGACGGGCGTCATTTCGAGCAGCAAATTGAACGATGCCAGGCTGTAGACGCCCCACAGCGCCCCGCCCAGGATGTTGATCGGGATGATCTGCCAGTCGGCGTTGATGAAGACCCAGTACAGCGGCAAAATTGGGATGAACAGCCCGCTGAACAATTGCAAGCGCCGCGACCCAATCCGGTCGGCGTAGCGCCCGGCGGCCAGTTGCGCCAGCATGCCAGCGATTGTCGTCACCACACTGTTGATGCCGATCAAGGTCGGGGTGACATGCAGCTCGCGCACCATAAAAACATTGAAAAATGGCCCGGCCAGGTTCAGCGAAAAATTCCACAAGACGGCGGTGAAACTGAGCGCCAGGAAGCCCGGCTGACGGAACATCTCGTGCAGCATGGCCGGCAGCGAGACCTTCTCCCCCGGCGTGACCTGCTCCTTGCGGATCGGCTGCGGATGGGGGTCGCGGATGCGGAAGAAGGAATAGGTCGAGATCATCCCCACGCTGAACGCCACGCCCAACGCCACCTGGTAGCCGGCCGGCGACCCAATGCGCGTGATCAACTCGCCGGCGACGATCGTCGTCGCCATGCCGGCCACCCCCATCACAAAGTTGCGCGAGCCAAAATAGCGCCCGCGCCCTTCCAACGGGACAATATCGCCCACCAACGACATCCAGGCCGGGTAAGCCAGGTTGCTGAACGAATCGCGGCAGATCGACAGCCCGATGGCGAGGTAGATCAGCGTGTTGCCCGTGACGCCCAACGGCAGCAGCGCCAGCAGCAGCAGGCACAGCCGCGCCAGCCCGCCCCCGCTCCACACGGTAATGTCCTTGCGGCGGCCGACGCGCTCCACCAGCCACGCCCCTGGGATCATCACCACCGCCGCCATCAGACCGGAGAGCGAACTGAGCAGCCCAATCTGCGCCCCCGTCGCCCCCAGGGCCAGGATGTAAATGGACAGGTACGTGGCGGCGATGCCATCGCCGGCCGAGGAGAACAGGCTGTCCGAGAAGAACCATTTCAGGTTGTGCCGCGTCTCCGCCGGCAGCGAGATGGCCCAATCGCCGCCGGTGCTTAAATGAGCAAAAAACCGGCGCAGATGGTCAAACCCTGCGCCGGAATTGATCTTGAGCTTGAGCATACCGCGCTTAGATTTGGGTGAAGAAAGGCATGTCCACCACAAAAGCCGTCGCCCGGTGCTGCCCGCTTTCCGGCGCGCTGCAAGCCGTCTGCAGCAGTTTCAGCACATCTTCCACCTTATCCGATTCAACGCCGATCATCAGCGTCACATTGCCGCGGCGCAAGAAACCGCCCGTACTGGCCATGCGCGTCACACGATAATTTTGTTTGATCAATTCTTGAATCACTGTGTCCGCGTCGATATCCCGGACAATCACAATCATGAGTTTCATAGCAACCTCGTAAAATCCGCCTGGCAGGGGAGGCCCTGCACGGGTGGGTTAATCTCTTATACCTGGACAAACCGCTCGACGTTCATCGAATAAACCACCGCGCCGCCCATTTGGGCCTCGATCATCGGTACTTGCGTGTAGTCAGCGGGCATGCTCATCTGCGTCGGGATATACTGCCGGTAGGGGCGGCAGTCCGCTTGCAAGATCAGGTTCAGTTCTTGCAGGCGTTCGCGCTTCAAACCGACCAGCAAGCACACCGTTGGCTCTTGCAGCATCCCGCCGGAACTGTCAATCTTGGTAAAGTAGAAACGTTCTTGTATGAGATGCTTCATCAGTTTGTCGGCCTGCAGGCCATTGACGATAATAAAAAGAAGTTGGTCAACCGGACTGGGAGATGTCATTTTACCTCCGTAAACAAAATTTGCTAAACTTCGCTGGATGCAAAGTTTCCTGCCACAGGCGAAAACTCCGCCAAAGGCGAGAACTCCGCTTGAGGCAGTTTGCGCCGTCTTCGACCGGCCGCTGCGCTCGCCGGTCTGCTGATACTGATATTATCAGACTAACCCGTCGCGCGCAAGACTGAGATGATAAGGCGGCCGGCGATCCTAAATCTGAATTCAAAATTGGGGCGTAGAACTGTCCAACGGATTGGGGAACGGATTGAACGGATGATTGGACAGCGAAACATCCGTTCAATCCGTTCTGCGAAATCCGTTGGACAGCCGCGCGGCTTGGCCCTCACCCCTCCTGGTAAAAACCCGTCACGCGCAGCGTCCCATCTCCCCGCTCAGACCTGATCGGGATGGCCCACTCGCTCGCCTGGCGGCCCAGGCTGGACAGGAGGCGCGCCGCTTCCGCCTCGTCGCACTCCTCGTCCAGGTATGCCTGGCGGCCCTCCTGCCGCGCCCGCTCCACCTCGGCCAGCTTCTCGGTGATCAGCATGGCGGCGTTGGCGTCGCTCGTCCCGTACTGGCTGCGCAGCTCGCGCCAGCGCTTGATCAGCCCATCCAGGTCGTCGTCAAGCTGCTGGAATCGCTTGCGGTCGGCCTCGATCTGCTTGTGCAGCGCCTGCAGGGCCTGCTCCGCCTGGTCGTAGAGTCCCTCCGCTGATTTCAAGTGCGCGACGATCGTCTTGACCGTCATATTTGAACTGGCTTTGACGCGCCCCTGCCAGTAGCTCTCCGCCTTCTCCATCACCGCGGCCACATCCTCCGCCTCCACCGAGACCGGCGGCCAGCCGCCTGGCTTGGGGAGCAGCGCCAATACCTGGGCGCGGCTCGCCTCGGCGCGGCTTTTGGCGGCGCTGGCCCGTTCGTAGGGGGCTTGCAAGGGCTGCTGGACGGCGCGCTGGAATGCCTCTTGCGCCGCGGCGATCTTGCGGTACTCGGCGACGCGGATCTCCAGCCGCCGCAGCAGATCGGGCAGGGCGGCGCTCTTGGCCAGCGCCGGCAGCGCCGCCGCCCCGCTGCTCGCCAGGGCGACCGCGGTTTGGTAATAGGGTTCGAGCTTGAGCGGCCCAAGCGCCTGGCGGATGGCCTGCGCCTCCTCGCCAAGCTGGCTGCGGCGCTGCTCGTTTTCCGCCTCCAATGTACTGGCCAGCTCGCGCCCCAACGTCGAGAACTGCTGCTGCCAGGCGCGCACCTGTTCCAATTTTTCGCGCACCGTCCCCTCGCGCCTGGCGTTCAGCAGATCGTACAGGCGGCCGGTTTGCGCCAGTTGCAGCTTGATCTGCGCCGCCGCCTCGCCGGGCAACTGCTCGAAATCCGGGTCGGCGTTCAACTGCGCAAAGGCGTCCTGGATTTCAAGCAGCATTTGCCGCGCCGCCTGCTCTTGCGCCTGCATCGCCTCCCACTTTTCCTGCGCCTGGCGCAGCGCCGGCTCAAACCGCGCCACGTCCGCCTCCAGTTTTTGGGCCGCCTCCAGCCAGTCTGGCAGTTCGGACTCGTTTACCGTCCCGGCTTGCTCCGGCAGCAGATTGTGCTCCAGGCTGCCCAGGCGGCCGGCCTCCAGTTCCAGCAGGCTGGGCGGCTTCGCCTCGCCCCAATTGGCCGCCGCGTAACCGGCGCTCTCATAGCTCAACTGCGCCGCCGCCTGCGTCCATTCCTCCTCCAGGATGAAACGCTGCTGCTGGACGATCTTGATCAGTTCGGCGCGTGCGCTGACCGCCTGTTCGTAGGCCTCCGCCAGGCGCGCCAGGGCTTCCTCCAGGGCGGGGAGCTTTTGCAAATCCTGGGTCACTTGCAGCGCAGTCTGTTTCGCCGCCTGTGAGATGGCGGTGTACGGCGCGCTCAACGCCTGCAGCGCCTGGCGCGTTTGTTCCAGGCTGGTCTCGCTGGCGTCCCACACAATCGGGTAAGATGGCGCGCTGCTGGCCTTCTGGAATGAGCGCCGGATCTGCTCGGCGCGCCCGCTCAGACTTTTTAAGGTTTGCGTCAGGCGCTCGAATTTGCGCTGATTGCTTTCCAGCGCCCCCGCCAGGCTCTTGGCGCTGGTTTGGAGCGCCGCCGCCTGCTGCTGGATCCCCTTCAGGTCGCCCAGCGCCGGCGCAGTGAAGCGCCGGTTCAGCGCCTCGCCCTCGTCGCTGATGCGCTTCACCAGCCGCGCCAGTTCGACTTCGTCCAGCGCCTCAGGGATGTGATCAACCGCCGCCTGGGCGCGCTGCCGGACGCTCTCGAAGGCCGCCAGCGCCGCCCACGCCTCCTCGTAGCTCGTTTGCCACTGCTGCGCCTGGGTTTGCAGCCCGGCGCTGCGCTCCGCCAGGCGTTCCCGCGCCAGGCGCGCCTGCGCCTCCACCACCACCTGCGGCTGGGCGGACTGCTCCAGGCTCGCCCGCGCCTCTTGCAAGGCCTGGCGCAGGGTTTGCTCTTCCAGTTGGGCGGGCTGTAGATCGGCCTCCTGCACCCGCGCCGCTTGCAGCTTTTGCAGCGCCTGCACTGCCTCGTCCAGGGCTGCCTGGGCGGTGTGCAGTTCGGCCAGCAGCCCCCCGTGCTGCTTATTTCCCTGATAGTATAACTAAACTGGATGCTGTAAACTCTGAATTAAGTGCAGTAAAACTTAATAATTCTAATGCTAACATAAGTGC
>CAIQJJ010000778.1 GCA_903872065.1 uncultured Anaerolineales bacterium
CCTACCGGGGGAGCAGCTGCGCCCCGGCCTGGCGCAAGGCCGCGCCGATCTCGAGGCGCTGCTCAAAGACACGCCCGACGCCGAACTGCCGGACGTCCTGATGAACCTGGGCGGCCACGACCTGGCCGAAATGATCAGCGGACTGGAGCAGGCTGTGGACAACCCCTGCGAGCCAACCGTGATCTTCGCCTACACCATCAAGGGATGGGGGCTGCCCATCGCCGGCCACCCGCTCAACCATTCCATGCTGCTCAACGCCGCGCAAATGCAAAACCTGCAGGCCAGCCTGGGCATCCCCGCCGGCGGTGAATGGGACGCCTTCGCCCCCACTTCCCCCGCCGGCCGCCTGTGCCAGCAAGTATCCGACCGCCTCTACCCGGCGGCAGAAGAAGCCGAAAGAACCAAAGAGGCGGCACAATGGGAAAAAGAAGCCGCCCACTTCCTCGCCCGTTCTTCCACCCTCCACTCCCCCCTCCCCAACGTTGACCCTTCACCAGGAAAAGCCAGGGTGGCATCCCCCCTCCCTAACGGTGATCTTCCGTTGGGGAGGGCCGGGGTGGGGTCTCCCCTCCCCAACAGTGATCTTCCGTTGGGGAGGGCAGCGGTACAAACCACCGCCAGGGTGGGGTCTCCTGCCTACGCCAGCACACAAGAGACCTTTGGCCGCCTGCTCTACCGCCTGGCCGACCAGCCCGACCTCTGCGCCCGCCTGGTGACAGCTTCGCCGGACGTCTCCGTTTCCACCAACCTCACCGGCTGGATTAATAAGCGCGGCGCCTTCAGCCTGGTGGAAATGCCGGACTACGACACCGATCCGCAGCGCCTGCTCAAATGGAAACGCGGCCCCAGCGGGCAGCATATCGAGTTGGGCATCTCGGAAATGAACCTGTTCCTCTTGCTGGGCATGTTCGGCCTCTCGGCGGAACTCTGCGGCCAACTGACCATCCCCATCGGCACCGTCTACGATCCCTTCGTCTGCCGCGGCCTGGACGCCCTGATCTACGCCCTCTATTCCCAATCCAAGTTCGTCTTCGCTGGCACCCCTTCCGGCATCAGCCTCTCGCCGGAGGGCGGGGCGCACCAATCCAGCATCACCCCCTCCATCGGAACTGAACTACCCAACCTGCGCATGTACGAACCGGGCTTTGCCTGCGAGGTGGAGTGGATCCTGCTGGACAGCATCGCCCAATGCTTCGACCGCCAACACGGGCGCGCCTCTTACCTGCGCCTTTCCACCAAACAGGTGGACCAAAACCTGATCGCGCCAGCCCTGCAGCGCCTGGGCGAGAACGCCTTGCGCACCCAAACCCTGGCCGGCGGCTACCGCCTGCGCGATTGGCGACAGGGCGGAACGGAGGCCGACCCCCGCTACGTGGTACAGATCGCCGCCAGCGGGGCCATGCTGCCGGAGGCCTGCGCCGCCGCCGAAGCGCTGTGGCAAGAAGGCGTTGCCGCCAACGTTCTCAACCTGACCAGCCCACGCCGCCTGTACGAAACCTGGCGCGCCCACAAATCTGGCGCAGCCGGCGTCCAGCCCGCAGATTCTTTATGGGAATGGCTCATCCCGCCGGGCGAACGCCGCGCCCCCATCATCAGCGTGCTGGACGGCGCTTCGCACTCCCTGGCCTGGCTGGGCAGCGTCTTCGGCGCGCCGGTGCATCCTCTGGGCGTGGATGATTTCGGCCAATCGGGATCACGCCCTGCCCTGTACCATCACTACCGCATTGACGCCGACGCCATCCTTGCCGCAGCGTTGGATGCGCTGGACGAGTGAGCCGCCTTCGCCATGCAAATCTTCCTTCTTCTCATCCCCGTCATCCTCAGCACGCTGATCTGGCCCTTGAATCACTGGGTGGTCAAAAACGGCGGGCGCGGCGACGCCTACGGCTGGTGGATCTCCCTCACCGGCGCGCTGGCCGCCGGCGGCCTGGCCGCGCTGCTGCGCCAGCCGTTTAGCAATCCCGCCCTGCTCCCCGTGGGATTGATGATCGGCATCGCCTTCTCGGTCGGCTTCTGCATCATCATCAACTACTGCCTGAAGATCGGCCCGATTGGGCCAACCGCCGCCATGAACAACTTGGGGCTGGCCGGGCCGGTCGTCGTCGGCCTGCTCTGGCCCAGCCCCCAGGCCTTAAGCTGGCTGACCCTGCTGGGCTTGCTCCTGGCCGGCGCAGCCATCATCCTGCTTGGCTTAAGCTCCTCCCGCTCCGGCAAGCAAAAGGGCGAGGACGGCGCTGAAGTTATTTCGCCGCGCTGGGTCTTCCTCGTCTTCTGGGGCTGGGTCTTTGCAGCCCTCTCCATGACCGGCCAATACCTGGGCAGCGTATTGGCCTCCGAGGCTCAGTTCCCCCTGCTCTGCACCTTCTTCAGCATCTCCGCCCTGATCCTGCTGCCCATCACTTTGCGCTACCGCCGCGCCTGGTTCCAGTCGCGCGAATGCGCCGGCGGGGCGCTCAACGGCCTGATCCAGACCGGCAGCATCTTTGTCACCTTGCAAGCGCTGCAGGTTTACCCCTCCTCCGTCGTCTTTCCAGTCACCGTCCTCGGCCCCCTGTTGGCCGTCCTGCTGCTTTCAGCAGGCCTCTATCGTGAAAAACTCCCCCGCCTGGCCTGGCTTGCTTGCGCCGCCGGCGTCACCGGCCTGGCGCTGCTGGCGCTAACGGCTTAAGCGGTATGCGGTAACAATCACCGCCGCGGTGCAACCCACCGCCGCAGTAACAACCACCGCCGCGGTAAAAAGACACCGCACGAAAGAAAGGACCTCCTATGCCTACCCCCATTCACTTCGACCTTCGCGGTTGGGTCGGACAGTACTTACAAGCTGTCACCGATCAGTGGCTGCTCATCGCCCCCCAAGCCAACCCCGCTATGCTGGAAATATTCGCCGATCGCGACACGCCGCCCTACCGCAACCTGATGCCCTGGGCGGGGGAATTCGCCGGCAAGTACCTGACCTCCGCCGTCTTGACCTTGCGCCTGACCAACGATCGGCGCTTAAAAAGCTGGCTGGAACAGTTCGTTCAACGTCTGGTCTCGCTGCAAGCGGAGGACGGCTACCTCGGCCCGTGGCCCACAGCGGCGCGCCTGACCAACTTCTCACCTTACCACGGACAAAACGGTACAGACCCGCGCCCCGCCGGCTTTGCCACCTGGGATACCTGGGGACACTACCATATCATGACCGGCCTGCTCCTGTGGTATGAAGACACCGCCGACGCAAAGGCGCTGGACTGCGTCTGCCGCATGGCAGATTTGATC
The DNA here is from genome assembly GCA_903872065.1 of uncultured Anaerolineales bacterium. GTDB lineage: Bacteria > Chloroflexota > Anaerolineae > Anaerolineales > UBA4823 > CAIQJJ01. Next base: position 3,259 of record CAIQJJ010000778.1, read on the forward strand.
TGCGAGAAATACCTCGGCGCGCGGCAGCCTCGCCTGGTGGATACCCCTTTCACCGAGATGAACCTGGCCCCCGTCCATGCGCTGGCGCGCCTGCACTGGCTCACCGGCGTCCCGCGCTATTTGCAGATGGCGCTGCAAATCGTGGATGAATTTGCCGCCCGCGGCGCGCCCGGCGCAGATGGGCAGCCCGTCCCCCTGGCCGGCGATTACCTGAACGAGGCGCTGGCCGGCCATGCGCTGTACCAGATGCCCCGCCCGCGCTGGGAAAGCCTGCACGCCATCATGGGGCTGGTTGAACTCTACCGCATCACCGGCGAAGAACGCTATCGCCGCGCCTTCGAGAACATCTGGTGGAGCATTGTCGAATTTGACCGCCACAACAACGGCGGTTTCTCCTCCGGCGAACAGGCCACCGGCAACCCTTATCACCAGGGCGCTATCGAGACCTGCTGCACCATCGCCTGGCTTGCGCTTTCAGTAGAAATGCTGCACTTGCAAGACGCCGCGGCTTCGATTGTGGCTGATGAGATCGAGCTTGCGACGCTGAACTCCGTCCTGGGCATGCACTCCATCTGCGGGCGTTGGGCGACCTACAACACGCCGATGGACGGGGCGCGCTTTGCCAGCGCCCACTCGATCGTCTTCCAGTCGCGCTCTGGCAGCCCGGAACTGAACTGCTGCAGTGTCAACAGCCCGCGCGGCCTGGGCATGATCAGCCAGTGGGCGGCGCTGGCCTCCGCCGATGCGATCACCATCAACTATTACGGCCCTGGCAGCCTCGAATCTATCCTGGCAGGCCAGGTCGTGCAAATCCGGCAAGAGACGGAGTATCCCGCCCAGGGGCGGATCGTGCTGCACATCCAGCCTCAAGCCGCGGCCCACTTCACCCTGCGCCTGCGCATCCCCTACTGGTCGCGCAGCACCGTTTTGCGCCTGAACGGACAGGAGTTGGACAATCGCGGTACAGACCACCGCCTGCAGGCCGGCCAGTATTACAGCCTGGCGCGCCTGTGGCAGCCCGGCGATCAGTTGGAACTGGAGTTGGACATGGCGCTGCATTACTGGAGCGGCGAGAAGGAATGCGCCGGATTGACCTCGATCTTCCGCGGCCCGCTGCTGCTGGCCTACGATCAGCGCTACAACCGGGCGGTTTCGCTGGCGGGCCTTGCGCCCGATCAGTTCCCCGTCCTCCCGGATGACTGCTTCAAAATCGGGCGCGAACACCTGCCCGTCCCCACGCTCGATATGCAGCAGACCGCGCCGTCAGTCTGCCCCGCGCCGGACGACTGGCATCCCCCGTTCCTCTTGATCGAAACGCGCACTGCCGATGGGCAGCAGGTTTTCCTGTGCGACTTCGCCAGCGCCGGCCACACCGGGACGCTCTACCGTTCCTGGCTGCCGCTCACCCAGCCGCCGGCCGTCGTTCCCTTCTCCCGCGCCAATCCCCTGCGGACGGTCAAGAACACCGGACAGTAAAGATCATCATCATGGAGGTACGCTTATGAAACTGACCAATGGCCTGGTCGCCTTTGAGTTTGACCCTGCAACCGGCAGCCTGATCCAGATCACCGATCTGCGCCCCGGCGCGCCTCCCCCTGTCCTTTCCGATCCACAAGAGGGGCGTCTGTTTCGCCTGTTCATCCCCGACGATGAGCAGTGGATTGACCGCTATACCGACAGCCACACCTCCGGCCGCCCGCAAATGCGCCTGGACGGGGACACCCTGACCATCCATTACCCTGACCTGCTCGCCGCCGACAGCGCCATACCAGGGAGCTATGTCCCCACCGGCATCCGCGCCACCGTGCGCGTGACTTTGCCCGCCGGCGTAGACGAGGCGCTCTTCACGCTGGAGCTGGAAAATCACTCCCCTTACACCATTTGCGAAGCGCTCTTCCCCTGGATCGGCGGCTGGCGCGGCTATCACGAGGCGGCCCGCGGCGTAATCTACTGCGGCGCTCACGCCCCGCTCGATCCCTTCCAGAACTTGCGCCGCAACGATGGCTGGAACATCCTGAACTACACCCGCCGCGTCACGTTCGGCTTCCCACATGTCAATATCCCCATGGCAGACATCACCAACGGCCAGCGCGGTCTGTCCTACAACTTCTACCCCGAACGGCCCGACCTCAACTTCGACCTGCTCGTGATAGACCTCAACGAAGTCATTGGCGACCCCCATCCGAGTTTTGCCTGGACGCATCGCCCATTCCTCGCCCCCGGCGAAACCTGGCGCAGCGGGCGCGTCGGCGTGGCCCCCCACCAGGGCGACTGGCATGTCGCCGCGGACAAGATGCGCAACTGGCTCGAAACCTGGTGGCGCGCCCCGCAGGTACCGGCCAGCCTGCGCGGGTCAATCGGCTTCCACAATGCCTACTTCCGCGAATTTTCTGGCCGCCATCTGCGCTCTTTCTCCAGCATGCCGGCGATCGCCCGTTTTGGCCTGGAACACGGCCTTTCCCATTTCATCGCCTGGGATATGTCGCTCCTGGGACTCTATCTGCGCGCCGGCTCAGGCGGCTTGTTCGAGGATACCCCGGCGCGCCTGGCAGAGTTGAAACAGGCCTTGCAAGAAGTGCGCGCCCTGGGCGTCCACGTCAGCCCCTTGATCAATATGCGCCTGGGAATGCAGGCGCACCCTTTCTGGCGCGAACACGGCGAGCAGTGGGCCATCCGCTCTCACTATGGCCTGCCGGCGCAAGAGACGCTGCCGTTGCGAGCGCACAGCGCCGCCCTGATCAACCGCTACCTGGATCAAGGCGGCATCCGCTTCTGCCAGGGCCATCCAGAATTTCAAGAATGGGCCTTAGCCAATACACGCCACGTGCTAGGACTGGGCTTCGACGCCATCTTCATTGACCAGCCCTTCTCCGAAGACTACTGCTTCAGCCCACATCACGGCCATTCCGTTCCCCTGGCCGGGCAGGCTGGCGTCTGCAATTGGCTGCCGCGCGCCGTTGACCTCGTCCACCGGGCTTCGCCGGATGGTTACGTGATCGGCGAAGTGCCGGATATCTGGAACACGCAGTTTTGCGACTTGTGGTGGTTCTGGGATTGGTCCTGGCAGCGCCCGGAGATCTTCCGCTACATCCTGCCGGCCTCGCTCCAATCCTGGGTCATTGACGCCTGCGATCACCAGGAGCAGGTGAGCAAAGCCTTTGCCCTGGGCTTCTTGCTCAACATCAACGTCCACAGCCTGGAAAAGACCCTCCTCGACGCCCCTGACCTGGCGCAGCGGGTGAAGCAGTTGGCGGCGCTGCGCCAGAAGACGCAGCACTACACCACCGCCGCCGGGGTCTTTAGCCCCGGCCGCTTCCTCGACCAGGCCGGGCTGACGATCGACTCGGATACGGAGATCAGCGCCGCGTTATACCAGACCGATACCCACCTCGGCATTGTCCTCGGCGAGAGCGGTACAGATCACCGCCGCGGTACAGATCACCGCCGCGGTACAGATCACCGCCGCGGTACAGATCACCGCGGCGCGCTCCGCATCACGCTCGACCCGCAGACTTTAGGCGATGACGCATCCGCCCGGCTTGCCGGCGCAGCAGTCTATCTGCACCGTCAGAACGGGGACTCCCAAATGCTCCCCCTTGCCGGCGCGGAGAACACCAAAGCCGCGAACCTCAGCGGTAAAGACCACCTCGTCA
>CAIQJJ010000779.1 GCA_903872065.1 uncultured Anaerolineales bacterium
CATGGCCTATCTTGCCACGACCGATCTGCTTGGCGCGCAAACCAGCGCCGCTGTTCCTTGATCCGCGGCGTTTTAGAACTTGCTTTTTTCCCCATCGGAGTATCTTTATGCTACAATGACAAAATGATGAACACAAATTTTCTTCACCAACTAACGACTGATTTGCTCGCGCTGGGGGTGCGCCCGGGCGGCGTGCTGTTGGCGCATTCCTCTTTGCGCTCTCTGGGTCATGTCCCCGGCGGCGCAGAAACGGTCATCCAGGGCTTGCTGGCGGCGCTGGGCGATGAGGGGACGCTGCTTTTGCCGGCGCTCAGTTATGAGCATGTCTTGCCAGAAAAACCGATCTTCGATGTGCGCGTCACCCCCTCCAATGTTGGGATCATTCCAGAGACTTTTCGCCTGCGTCTCGGCGTGCGCCGCAGCGTTCACCCCACCCATTCGGTGTGCGCGGTAGGACGCCTGGCGGAGGCGCTGCTGACACCGCATTTGCTGGATACAACGCCCTGTGGGTCGCATTCTCCCTTCCACGTCTTGCCCAATTACGGCGGGCAGATCCTTATGCTTGGTTGTGGGCTGGAGCCGAACACGTCCATGCACGCCATCGAAGAACTGGTCGTTCCGCCGTACCTATACGATCCGCCGCTGGAGTATCAGCTTACCCTGGCCGATGGGACGACGATCCGCAAGACGTATCTCCCGCACAACTTCCGCGGCTGGATTCAGCGCTACGATCGCGTTGAGCATTTCTTGACTGCGCCGGCGCTGCGCCAGGGACGAGTGTTGGCGGCGGAGGCCTTTTTGATCGAAGCCTCCGCCTTGTGGGAAGCCGCTCTGCCCGTCTTGCGGCAAAACCCGCTCTATCTGATTGACCGCAGCGCCTAAAATAGCGCTTTCTACTTTGCGCCCTTCCGCACGCTCCCGCCGCTGGCAACTTCCATCCCCTGGAAGTCCTCAGCGCTCACCGCGAGATCGATGCGGCAGTTGCGCCCGATCAGCATGCCATTGGGGATGTGCGCGCCTTTGCCAATGACCGTGAGGCCGCTGTTCAGCAGCGCCGGTTCATCCTGGTTGGGCGTCATCTCCTCGCCTCCGCCAATGCGCGCGCCTTCCCCAATCTCCACCTCCCGATCCACCACGCAGTCAGTGATGACTGCCCCGGCGCGAACAATGGCGTCGTTCAGGATGACTGAGTTGCGCACCGCCGCCCCACGCTCGACGCGCACACCCGGCGAGAGGACGCTGTGCGTCACTTCTCCCTCGATCACGCATCCATCCGAGACCAGGCTGTTTGCTACGCGACCATTCATCCGGATCGTGGTGGGGGCATACCGGCTTTCCCTGGTCAAGATCGGCCATTCCGGATCGTACAGGTCAATCGCCGGCTGCTCTCCAAGCAGGGCGAGGTTAGCCTTCCAGTAGCTTTCAATCGTACCGATGTCGGCCCAATATTGGGTGGACAGGCGGGCGTACACCTGCCCGCTGCCGGCAAGGGGCGGCAGGATGTCGCGTCCGAAGTCATGCCGCGAATCTGGGTCGCGCGCATCTTCTTCCAGGCGCTTGAGCAAGAAATCGGTATTGAAAACGTAAATTCCCTGGGAAGCTTGCAACGAAAAGCCCTGCAAGGGATCAGGGGCGGCTGTGGGTTTCTCGACAAACCGGCGCACTTGCTGGTTTTCATCTACATGGAGGATGCCAAAACGCTGCATGTCCTCCAGCGGCGCGGGAATGGTCGAGATGGTCAGCGCCGCCCCTTTCATTTGGTGGAAGTAAAGTAGTTCTTCAAAATTTTCACAGGTGATGTGATCGCCAGACAGGATCAGCACCCACTGGCAATTTTGGGCGCGGATGTAGGGCGCGTTTTGGTACACGGCGTCGGCTGTGCCGACATACTGCTCGCGTCCGGTGCGTTCAAGCGAGGGCTGCCAGACCTCAAAATGGCCCGGCTTCAATCCCCACGGTTCGCCGTCTCCCAGGTGATCCAGCAGGATTTGGGGGTTGGACTGCGTCAAAAGGGCGACCCGATCCAGGCCCGAGTGGACGATGTTGGACATTGTGAAATCAATCAGGCGATATTTGCCCCCGAACGGGAGCGCCGGTTTTGTGCGCGCCGCAGCCAAAACGCTTAACTGCACGCCGCGCCCGCCGCCGAGAATCAGGGTTAGTGTACTCATAGCATGCCTCCTGGCTGTCCTTGCCCTGGATGCCATTCATTGAATAATTCATTAACCAGGTCTGCAAGTTGATGGCAGGCTTCATCAATGCTGGTCGTTTGGAATCCATGAACGTATTGATTCCTGATGTTGAGTAATTCTATCATTCTATCGAATTGTTCTATTGAAAGTTCACCTTGAGAATACAAATGTTTTATCAAAGGCATGGCCGGAAATCGTTCAATAGGCAGAGAGGCTTTTTCTGCCTGTTTACGCATCATCGCTTCTAGCGTTCCCCAGAGGATTAAGAAAGCTCCTTCATACTCGCCAATTGAGCAAAGCTTTCCTCCTTTTTCTTTTTGCTTTGAAATTTGCTCCCAAGACAGCAAGATCTGTTTATCGCCCATTTCTGATTCGTTGCGTGAAATATCATCCCCTGTAATCAATAAAAAGCGCCATCCCTCATGCTGGGCTATCTTTTCAGCAAGTTCGCGCAGCCGGTCAACCGACGCATAAGCAGATTCATTCTTGATTTCGATGACATATCCGTTATGGTCAGATTTCATCGCTAACAAATCAGGGTGATAGGCTCCCAGATCGAACGGTAAAACTGCTGTTCCCGGCTCTACATAAACTTTATAGCCATCCCTTTCATATTTTTGAGCCACCCTGGACATCAACGCGTCACGAATTTCTCTTGGCTTATTCATAGATAATTCTCCAATGGCTGAGAGTTGCTTACCCTGACATAGACGCACTCTTTCCCAGATAGGATGCCCTTGACAAGCAAAGGAGGGTAGTTGGTAATATCAAAGGCGTCTGCCAAAGGACGCCGATGAGACTCGACATCAGCGATTAACAAATCATCCTCGTAAACCAAGCCTATCAGAGCATCCTGGATAGGCTTGATAATATTATCCACGTCCACCGGCGTATCGTCACAGAGATAAACCAGGGTCAGGTGCAAGGGTTGCTGCTATCCATTGTTCCTGACCAGTTTTTTGTCGCCTCTTTGAGGACAAAGTCTTTCCACGCCTGTAGATTTTTGGGGTTCTTGGCTTGTAGGGAAACGGGACGTTTAGGAATCAAGAACAGCATTGGCGCTCCAGGGTGGTTTCTCGATTCGATTGTAGCATGAGCATTTAAAAATACAAGAGGCAACTTACGTCAACTGACGACCGGCAGGGCAAAGGCGAAGACGCTGCCCAGGCCGGGCCCAGGGCTTTCAACCCAGATGCGCCCGCCATGCGTTTCGATGAGCAGGCGGGCGATGGTAAGGCCGATTCCGCTGCCGCCGCCCGCCTGGCGCGAGCGGGATTTGTCGACGCGGTAGAAGCGGGTGAACAGGTGGGGGATATGTTCGGTGGGAATGCCGATGCCGTTATCGCTTACGGAGAGAACGACTTCGCTGCCGTTGAGAGCAGTTTGCACGCGCACTTCGCCGCCCTCTGGCGTGTATTGACAGGCGTTGTTGAGCAAATTGAGCAGTACTTGCAACAAGCGGTCTTCATCGCCCTGGACGGGCGGCAAATCCGGCGCAAACCCGGCGTGCAAGGCGATATTCTTTTGCCGGAATTGTCGTTCCAGGCGCTGCATGGCGGTCTGGGCGAGGTCGTTGAGAGCGAGGGGGCGGCGATCCAGTTCATAAGCGCCAGCCTCGACGCGGCTCAGTTCTTGCAGATCGTTGACCAGGCGCTGCAAGCGGTCGGCCTCTTGTTCGATCTGGGCGAAGGTGGCGGCTTCGGCGGGTAAGACGCCGTCAATCAGGGCTTCCATCGAGCCTTTGATGGCGGTGAGTGGGGTGCGCAGTTCGTGACTGACATCGCCCAGGAGCTGCCGGCGGCGCTGTTCGGTGTTTTCCAGGCGCTCGGCCATCTGATTGAAGGCATGCGCCAGTTGCGCCAGTTCATCAGCCGATTCGGGGTTATGGTTGGCAAGCTGAAGGCGCTGCTCGAAGTGTCCATCGGCGATGCGCTGGCTGGCGTGGGTGATGGATTGCACCGGCGCTATCACGGCGCGGCTCATCAAGATGCTGATGATGAGCGCCACCAGCAGAGCGGCCAGGGCGGCTATCGCCAGGGCCTCATTGACGCCGGAGCGGAAATTGCTGAAGAATTCCATGGCGGGGGTCTGCGCCGTTCCCTTGCCGGCGTTCATCATGCTCCCCATCATGGCGGCGCGCCCGGCCTGCATGTCCATCATGTGCCGCTGATACGCGCCGGGGATGGCGACTTCCACCGCAATGGCCTGGGCAATCAGCCCCACCAGGATGACCACTAAGTAAGATAGGAACAATTTAATCCCCAAATGGCGTTGGATTTTATGCCAGAACCGCGCGACAAACCACTGTTTCATCTGTTCCTCACAGTGTCATCGAAACGATAGCCAGCGCCGCGCACGGTGGCGATCAACGAACCGGCCTCGCCGGCGGCGCTGTCCAGCTTCTGACGCAAATGGCCGATATGCACATCCACCACGCGCAGTTCGCCATAGACGTTGGTTCCCCACACCTTCTCCAAAAGCTGTTCGCGGCTCAACACCAGGCCGCGGTTTTCGGCCAGAGTTTTGAGCAGGTCGAACTCCATGGCGGTCAGGTCGAGCAAATGGTCATTGACCCAGGCCTGGCGGGCGGCGGTGTCCAGGCGGATGCGCTGGAAAGCCAGGAGCGCCCCGCCGGACAAATTAGGGCCGCTTTGCAAACGGCGCAAGGCGGCCTTGACGCGGGCGGTCAATTCGCGCGGGCTGAAGGGTTTGGTGACATAGTCATCCGCGCCGACGGACAAACCCAGGACGCGATCCAATTCTTCGGTTTTGGCGGTCAGCAAGATGACATACACATTTGAGACGCGGCGCAGTTGGGCCAGCACTTCCAGACCATCCATGCCGGGCAGCATAATGTCCAGCACGATCAGATCGGGTTGGTAGGCGCGGGCCGCTTTTAAGCCGCCTGGGCCGTCGGCGGCGGTGTAGACTTCATAGCCTTCTTTGCGCAAATAAGAGACGACCAGGTTTGAGATGGACGGTTCATCGTCCACGACAAGAATTTTGGGAGCAGTCATGCCTATGATTCTACTCGATAGTTGCGCATCATGCCGCCATCTTCATGCTCCAGATTATGGCAGTGATACAGGTACAGGCCGGCAAAATCAGCAAAGCGCGCCAATACCTGCACCCGTTCGCCCGGCCAGACCAGGACAGTATCTTTCCAGCCCTCGTCTAGCAGGCCGGGGCGGATGATTTCGTACTCAGACTGGTACTGGGGATCGATCTGGCGCTGGATTGTCTGGAACTGCACGCCGTGGATGTGCATGGGGTGCGGGAATCCGCCGCTCATCATGCCGCCATTGGGGTTGTTGTAAAATTCCCAAATTTCCAGATCGCCCAAGCGCACGATCTCATCGGCGGCGACTTCGTCCATAACGAAGCTGCGCCCGTTAATCGCGCCGACCATGTGCATGGTGAGGGTGAACTGGCGCGGCTTGCCGCGGTTGACTGCTTGCTGAGCATCTTCGAAGGCGGGCGTGGACAGTTTTTCCGGCAGCGAAGGCTGCGCAGCATCGCCGGCGGACTCGATCTGGATGCGTAAAATATCCAGGGCGGCGCCGTTTGGCAGGCGGCTGCCGCTGCCCATCATGCCGCCCATCCCGCCGCTGCTCACATTGAAGGGCAGGCTCTTTAGTGTCAGTTGTTGGCCGGCGGAGCAGCGGCTGAAATCCGCCCACAGTTCAACCCGTTCGCCGGGGGCCAGAGTGATGAATGGGCGCTGGACGGGCTTTTCAAGCAGGCCGCCGTCGCTGCCGATCACTGTCAGCGGAGTTTGATCATCCCAGGTCAACCTGTAAATGCGGGCGTTGGAGCCATTCAGCAGGCGCAGGCGGTATGGGTGCGCTTGCAGATTCCAGACGCGCTGGCTCTGCCCATTGACGACGATCTGATCGCCGAAAAAGCCGTTCATTGTGTCCGGCGCATATACCCACTGGTTTTGAGCATCGAAGCTGCGATCTTGGATGACCAGCGGCAGGTCAAATTCGCCGGCTGGCAGCCCCAGGGCGGCCTCTTCCTCGTCTGAAACGATCAGCATCCCGGCCAGGCCGTAGTAGGCTTGCGGGCCGGTGCGCCCGTGCGGGTGAGGGTGATACCAGTAGACGCCGGCGCGGTTGAGGATGCGAAACTGGTAATCGCAGCTCTGGCCCTGCGCAATGACCGAATGCGGGTGGCCGTCCATCTCATGTGGCACGCGCATCCCGTGCCAATGGATGATCGAGGGATCGGGGATATTGTTGCGAAACTGCACTTTGAGCGTCTGGCCGCGCTGCAAACGCAGGATCGGCCCCAGGTACGAGTCGGGAATGGCTTGCAGGGCGCTGGTTTCGCCTTGCGTGACCTGGCCCTGGTACTGCCAAACGCGCGTGGCCGCGCCGGTCAGCAGGTTGACCCTGGCCGGGGCGGCGTTTAGCTCTATGCTGACGTCGGCGGGGGGGAGGGTTGATGCTGGCGAGTCGCCGGTGGGCGAATGGGATACATCTTGTGCGCCGTTGGCAGGGGAATGAGATGAATCTGACGCCGTGGCAGCAGGCGGCTGAGAGCTGTCGCGCGCCGCGGGGGATTGAGTTTTGCTGCAAGCTGCCAGCAGCAGCGCGCCGGCGCTCAGACCGGTCAGGCGCAAGAATTGGCGGCGGGAAAGAGAACGACTGTGGCTCATAGACAGAGTCTCCTGATAAAAACCACCCTCCCCATCGCGGTTCTTGCGGTGAGGAGGATCGGGTTGGGGTGAACTCTCCCTCCCCATCGCGGTTTTTGCGATGGGGGGCAGCGACAAAGAACGTCGCTTGGGGTTACGGTTTCGGTTGTTCGGTAGTCGTCGTGGTGGTGTTCCAGCCCTGGCAGCCGCCCTGGCCGTTCATCATCCCGCCGCGTCCGCCAGCCGCCTGACCAAAGCCGGCGTTGTCCAGCATCCACTCATAGCGTCCGGCCATCTGGGTCAAAATGTTGTCGGCCTGTTCCTGGGTCAAGACGCCGTCGGTCACAGCCTGCGCCAGGCTGTCTTTGTGAGCAGTCTCCAACGTGGCGATCAGGTCGGCGCGGCTGACGCCTTTTTCCTCAGCTACCTGGGCAATGGTCTTGCCGCTGTTGAGTTCGGCGGTCAGTTCATCGCTGGTCAGGCCCAGTTTGGCGGTCAGAGCATCCCAAACGAAGGTGTGCATCCCGCCGCTGGCGTTCATCCACTGGTGCATGGCATCCATCCAGGCCCAGGTATCGCCGGTCTGGGCATTGCCGCCCATCATCCCGCGGCCGCCCATGCGCCCGCCGCCAGTCCAACCGCCGCCGGTTTGGGCATTCCCGCCCATCATCCAACCTGGACCGTAGCCGGTGTTGGGAGTCTGGTTTTGTGCGAAGGCAGCGCCAACGCCCAAAGCTGCTACGAGAACGACGGCCGCCAGGGCCAGTCCTAAGATTTTGATTGAGTTTTTCATGGTTTGTGTCTCCTGTTTTTTTACGCCCGTAGGCAATTTGTTTTTGATGTTGGAGATTTTAGCAAACCATTTTGAAGCATTCTTAGCGCTTGTGTGAAGATTTGTTAAAGCTCTGCCTGGTTGTTGAACAAAATATTCAACTGCCACAGGCCGCCAATGACCATATCCGCTTTTTTGAGGACTTCTGGCCTGCCGACGCCCACCGCGCCCATGCCGGCGCGCAGGGCGGCTTCGATGCCGGCGTCGGCGTCCTCAAAGACGACGCAACTGGCGGGAGGAATACCCAGTTCGTGGGCGGCGCGCAGGAAAACTTCGGGGTCGGGCTTGGCGCGGCTGACCTTGTTGCCATCCACCACGGCGTCGAAGAGGGGGGTGATCCCCAGGCGCTCCAGGATCGTCGGGGCGTTTTTGGAGGCGCTGCCCAGGGCGGTTTTGACGCCGCGGGCGCGGATAAAGCGAAGGTAGTGCGCCGCGCCGGGCAGGATTTCAGAGGCATCCATGCGGGTGATGTATTCCACATACCAGGTGTTTTTGCGGGCGGCGGCGGCAGTCTTTGCCTCGTCGCTCAGGGTCAAGCCGCCGACTTCCAACAAGATTTCGAGCGAGCGCATCCTGCTGACGCCCTTCAGCCGTTCGTTATCTGTCTCGCTGAACTCGAAGCCCAGTTCTTTGGCCAGGCGTTTCCAGGCCAGGTAGTGATATTTGGCGGTGTCTACGATAACGCCATCCAGGTCAAAAATGGCGGCGCGCATTTCGTTGATCATACAAATTCTCCTTCTTGTAGGGTTCCGAAACCCTATCCTTGATCGGCAATTTTGCCGATTTATGTACTCTCTCTTTTTACCAGGCTGACCGGCAGGATCAAACGACTGCCGCGACGCGCCTGGCGCTCAATGGTTTCTAACAATGTCTTGGTCGCGGTCTGGCCTTTCTCAAAGATATTTTGGTCCATGGTGGATAACCTGGGGAAAATCTGCTTGCCGAAGTGGATATTATCGAAACCGATCACGCCAAAGGCGCGGCCGACCTGCACCCCCTGTTGGAGCAGGCCATGAATCAAGCCGATCGCCGTCATATCTTCGGTGCAAAAGGCCGCCTCGCAGCCCTGCTCGGTTAAGCGCCTGGCAAAATGCACGCCGGCATCGAAGGGAGCGGCGATAGCGATCGCGGTTTGATCGAAGACATATTCTGGACAGCCTGCCTCGCGCAGGGCGCTGCGATAGCCCTGCTGTCGTTTCTGCATCAGCGGCCCCGCCAGGTCGCCGCAAATGGCGATTTTTCGATGCCCTTTTTCAAGCAGGTGACGGGCAGCCAGGTAGCCGCCCATTTCATCATCCGAATTGATGTAAGAGAAATTGGCGAAAGCGCCGCGGGCATAGTTGTCAATCAAGACGACCGGCAGTCCTTTGGCGTTTAAGTCCTGCAGAAAAGCGTTTTCATATTCCCCCACCGCCAGGATGCCATCCACATTGCGCATGTCAATCCAATCATTGACCCGCGCCAGTTGATCTTTGTCGGGGACGGAGTAGATAATCAAGTCGTAACAGGCTTCGAGGCGCAGGACAGAATAGATGCTGTCTATGATGATATTGTAAAAGGGGCTGTTGGTCAGCGTGTTGGCGTCTACGTAAGAAGGCAGGATTAAACCGATCAGACGCGAGCGGTTGGTGATCAAGGCGCGCGCCGCCAGGTTGGGTTTGTATCCAAGCTTTTTCGCTGCTTCCAGCACTGCCTCCCGCGTTTCATTGGAATATTTGCCCTTGCCGCTGAACACATTCGAGACGGTGGTGCGGGAGACGCCGGCTGCTTTGGCTACGTCAATAACTGTAATCCTCATGATTCGCTTCCTGGTTGAACGTTCAATCTATTATGATATGAAATGATCTGTCTGTCAAGAAGGAGAAGACCAGACCTTTAAGTTTTTGAACCCTAAAGGTCTGGTTGGTAGAAGATGAGAGTCTATCGCCCGTATCGCTTGGCTTTAAATCCCGTCATAAGATTCAGCTATGAGAATTGAGCAGAAGGTGAGCGACCCCGATCTATTGGACCGCGCCCGGCGTTTTGAGGAAGACGCCCTGGCGGAGATTTTTGACTGCTATCACGCCGGCCTGTATCGCTACGCGCTGCGCCTCTTAGGGGATGCGGAACTGGCGAAAGAGTGCATGTCAGAGACCTTCAGCCGTTTTTTGCACGCGCTGCGGCGGGGTGGCGGGCCTGAGGATTATTTGCAGGCGTACCTGTACCGCATCGCGCACAACTGGATCACCGACTATTATCGCAGCAAGACGCCGCCCAGCCTGCCCTTAGACCCTGAACTGCGTTCCGATCCTGCTGATGATCCGCCGCAAGCGGCAGCCAGGAACCTGGAATTACAGCAGATACGTTCTGCGTTGGCGCTGTTGACCCCCGATCAGCGCCAGGTGATCACTTTGAAATACCTGGAAGAATGGGAAAACGAGGCCATCGCCCGCTCGCTCAACAAACCTGTGGGCGCGGTCAAAGCGTTGCAGCACCGCGCCATCGAATCGCTGCGCCGGTTGTTAAATGGGAACCCGCGTGGCAAGGTAGAAGAAATATGAATGAGAACTTGAAGACCCAATTGGAGCAGTTGCGCGAGGCAGCCCCCCTCGATGAGGCAAGTGTGGCAGAAGAGCGGGCAAAATTTTTAGCCCAGGCAGCAGAATTTCGCACTGCCCGGTTTTCGTTCGTATCTTGGACGCCCAATCGCCGTCATATCAGGTGGATTAACGCATTGGTTTTCGTTTTTCAAAGAAAGGAACCGGTTATGTTGAATTTCCTGATCGCCATGATCATCACTATCAGCCTCGTCTTTGGCGGCGCAGGGGCTACCGCTTACGCCTCCCAATCCAGCCTGCCGGACGAATTATTGTATCCCGTCAAAACCTGGGGCGAGAACATCCGCCTGTCGCTGGCCGGTTCTGCTGAAGAGCAGTTGGCTTTGACGCTGAATTTTACCGCCCGGCGGGTGGATGAGATTGCCAGTTTGCAAGCCGGGGCGCGGCCAGTTTCTGATGCTGTCGAACGCCGTTTGCAGCAAGAACTGGACGCGGCGCTGCAGATCGCGGCCGGGATGGATGATGTGCAAATGGTCACGGCCCTGGCGCAGATTCGCCAGCACGCTGAGAGCCAGGCGCAAACGGTTGGCGACCTGGCGAATAAAGCCTCCGGGCAGGCGGCGGCAAAGGACGCATCGCTGCTGGGGCGCATTCAAAACCGCTTGCAAGAGCAGGCGCGGCTGGCGAGCGCCGGCGCAGCCGATCCGCAGGCTTTTCGTCAACAGGTAGGTGGGGCGCTCAATCATCAGTCCACTCAGACTGCGCATCCGACCGCCCAGGCGACGCATACGCCGATGTCTACCTCGCATCCTACCGATGATGAGCAGGAAACAGAGACGGTGGTTTGGAGTGCAACGCCTACACCCTCCGAGACCGGCGCACCTGATCCGAGCCGTACCCCTATGTCGCCCGGCGGGCCGGGGCCGCATCCCAGCGGCACGCCGATGCACGACGGCGGGCCCGGCCCTGGCGATGGGACGCCCCGATCTACCCCTGACCCCAGCGGCACTCCAATGCACGACGGCGGGCCCGGCCCTGGGCCTGGCGATGGAACGCCCCGACCCACTCCTGACCCCAGCGGCACGCCGATGCACGATGGCGGGCCCGGTCCTGGGCCTGGCGATGGGACGCCTCGGCCTACTCCTGACCCCAGCGGCACGCCGATGCATGACGGCGGGCCTGGCCCTGGGCCGGGCGATGGGACGCCGCGATCTACCCCTGACCCCAGCGGCACGCCGATGCACGGCGGCGGGCCTGGCCCTGGCGATGGGACGCCCATGTCTACCCCTGACCCCAGCGGCACGCCGATGCACGGCGGCGGGCCCGGCCCTGGGCCGGGCGATGGGACACCCATGTCCACCCCTGACCCTAGCGGCACTCCAATGCACGACGGCGGGCCTGGCCCTGGGCCGGGCGATGGGACGCCCATGTCCACTCCTGATCCCAGCGGCACTCCCATGCACGGCGGTGGGCCCGGCCCTGGCGGCACTCCCATGCACGGCGGTGGGCCTGGCGGTGGGACGCCCACACCCACCTCTGAACCCAGCAGCACGCCGATATCTGATGGCGACGGGATGCCCACACCCACTCTCGAACCCAGCATCACGCCGATGCACGGCGGCGGCGGGCCTGGCGACCCCATGCAGACCCCAGGCGGTACTCCCGGCCACGGCGGCGGGGGCGGCGGACGTCCCTGAAAGAGACTGATGAGGTCTCTCGAAATACAGAGCGGTAGAAGATAATTATCTTCTACCGCTCTGTACTTGATTGCCTGTAACTTCTGATGGCCTGCCTCATCTAAGGAAATAGAACGATGTTCAAATTTGGTATACAGGAGGCTTAATCCTTATGCAGCGCTCGAAGAGCAAAAAACAATCAAAGCCATCTATCCCGCCCTGGGTATGGGGACTGGGCGCGGCCATCTTGATCCTTGTGATCGGCTTTTTATTCTGGCAGCAGAACAACAACACCGCTTACCCATTGGAGATCACCGTCGCCCAGGCCGCGGTAAAGCGCGACCAGGGCGCTTTCATCCTTGACGTGCGCCAGCCGGAAGAATGGGTGCAGTTCCACATCCCCGGCGCGACCCTGATCCCCTTAGGTGAATTGCCGGCTCGTCTGAACGAGGTTCCCACGGGGCGTGAAGTGGTTGTGGTTTGCCGCAGCGGCAACCGCAGCCAGAGCGGGCGCGACATCCTGCGCAAGGCGGGCTACTCGCAGTCCACCAGCATGGCTGGCGGGGTCACAGATTGGCAGGCGCAAGGGCTGCCGATTGCGACTGGGGAGTAGCCCTCTTGCTGGTTCATCCTCTACCGCGAGACCGACGGTAGATAGATCGTGTAGACGGACGGCGGGGCGTAGAGTTCCACCAGGCGCTCGGTTTGCCAGGGAAGGCGCAGACCCAGGTTCTGCCCTTCCAGTTGGAACGTGACCGTGCGCCCAGGGAAGCCGCAGCCGGTATAAGCCGCGTCATCCTCCGCAAAGACCTTGATCACAAAGACCACTTTATCGGCTTCCTGGAAGGTGAGCGCCTGGCCGCATACCTTGCCGTCAATCCAGGCGGTGAGCGTCTGCCCGGCCTGCGGGCTGAGACTGGCCGGCAGGATGCCATAGAATGTCGCCGGAGGGGTGGGGTTTTCCCCCTCTCCATCGCTGCTTTGAGCGATGGGGAGGGCCGGGGTGGGGTATCTGCTGGCGCTGCCGCCTTTCAACCACAACATCACACTCTGCGAAAGCTTGATCCAATACCCATGCCCAAACTCCAGGTTGTGTAGATCGTTGACCCAGGACGGGACAGAGGCATTGTAGACCTTCCACTGGTTGGCCAGGTCGCTGGCATCGTAGCCATAGACGGTGGTGTAGTAGCCGCTGATCGAAAGCAGCGCCTCAGCCACCGGGCGCGTCGCGTCGACCGGGTAAGAGAACAGATTCCAGCCCACCCCCTCCAGAGGAATGTCCAGCGAACTCATCAATACATACAACCCCGCTCCTTGCACCGGCGCCACCACGTAGGGAGCGACGCCGTCCAGCGAAAGGGTAGAAGTGATGGGCTGCCAGTCGCCGCCGTTGGAGTAGTAGACGCGCAGGAAGCCCTCTTCGCCGGGCGGCACTTCGCGGCGCAGGTAGTAAAACTGCAAACTGGTACCGGCCAGGGAGGGTGCGCCGGGGGAGGCGTCCAGGCGGTAAGCCTGCCCGACCATGCTGGCCCAGGGGGGAGCCGCCGGGGGACGGGCGGCGGATTGGAGGATGTAGAACTCGCCTTCGGTAAATTCAAGGTCCTCGCCGTGCAAGATCACCTGTCCATCGCTGGAGATGACCGGGGCGGGCTTCTTCTTCTTCTTGACGGGCTTCTTCTTTTTCTTGACCGGGTTGCCGCCAAGGGAGTAGCTGGAGACGGCATCCACTTGATCTGCTCCGCTGCCAGTCCAGACGTGCAGGGTGGCGTCGGGAGCGGGGGCGCTCAAGGGATAGGTGAGGCTGAAGAGGACGCCGCTCTCGCCGGATGGGGTGAACTGCTGCACGGCTTCGACTGGGCTATCGGTGGGATACAACTGGGCATAGACCAGTTGCGCGACGGGGATGGTAAGGGCGACAGTGAGGGTGATTTGCAGGGTGGTGGAGGTGACCGGATGGATGGTGATATCGGGCCGCCACTCGGGGTGGAGGGCGATGTCCAACTGCTGGTTGTCATTGACGGCGATCTGCTTGCAGCCCAGGCGGTCGAGGGCCAGGTCGAACAGGCAGAGCCGGTCGCCGGGTTGAGCGCCGCGGGCAAGCAGCTGATCGAGCGATGCGCCGCCCAGGTCCATGAGGCGCTCATCTTGAATCAGCACCCCTTGCGAACGGGCGCTGGCCTGGTAGGCGCCGCCTTCAGCTTTGAACAAGGAGAAGTAGGACGAACTGGCGGTGGGAGTGCGCGCGGCGGGGGCGGTGATCTGGAAGCTGACAGTGTTGAGGGGAAGGGCGGCCGGGCCGGGGAAGTTGGCGGCGGGCGCTTGCAGCCAGGGGTAGAAATGCGTTACGGTAGCCCAATCCGAGCGGGCGGCGCTGCGTTGGCTGGCGGTGTCGGCGCAGGAGGGCAGCCAGGCCAGGTCGGAATGGAATTCATCGCCGCCGTTTGGTTTGTCGGTGCTGTAGGGGTCGGCCATCACACCGCTGCAGGAAGAGACGGCGGTGAAATTCCCCAGGTCATCGAAGCCATAGTAGTTGTCATCGAGGTAGAGGAGGTAATGGGCCAGTTCATGGGCCAGGGCGCGCGGCCAGTCTTCGCCCAGGGAGCCGGTGGATTCGCCGTAGCGGTTCCAGGTAGCTCCTTGTCGCAGTTGGCCTTGCTCGTAGACGATGGCGCGCGGTGTATCGCTGATGACCACCGTTTCGGTGATAGTTTGAGTGGTGACGCCGCCCTGGTCAGCATTGGGATTGTAGCGGTTATTGGAGAGGATCTGGATGTCGGCGGTTTCCCAGTTCTGGCGCTGCTGGTAAATCGTGATCTCGCCCAGCGTCACCTGGCCGTTGCTCCAATCGTAGAGCAGTTCGGCGGCGCGGCGCAGGTCGTATTGCAGTTGTTGGAGGTAGATGAGGTCGTCGCTGGCGTCCCATTCGAGGGAGAGAGACAGGTTGAAGATGGTGAGGGGATGGGCGGCGGAGACCGTCAAAGTCTGGACGCCGCTGGCGGCGACGCGATCCACATCCAGGCCGGCGGCGGTGGGGGCGGCGTTGGTGTAGTAGACAGTGTATTTCTCGGTGGTGGTGATGGGGAGGAGGGCGACCAGGCCATCGCCGCCGTCTTGGGCGCTCAAGACGGCGCGCCCCCCCAGGTAGCCGAGGGAATTGGTGAGGAAGGGCTGACCGGCGCTGTCGGCGAGGAGGTCAGCGCCGCTCAATTGGCCGGCGGGCAGCCGGTAGACCTGGGCGCCGGCGGCGGGTTGGCCTTCCTGGAGGACGCGCACCTGGATGCCGCGCAGGCGGAAGGAGGCGGTGGCTGCGATGCTGCGCCCGTAGAGGTAAGGGCCGGGGATGGTGTTGGCGGTCAGGGTAATGACGCCGGCGGCAAGCGATGGGATCGCCTCCAGGCGCAGCAAGACGTTGTCACTCTGCCCGAAGAATCCACTGGCGGCGGTATCCCAGGTAAAGATGTATGGTTCGCCCTCAGGGGTGGCGCTGAGGCTGCTCGTGATGACGCCATCGGCAGCGACGGCGGGGAACCACTGGCCGCCGCCAAGCGGAGAGTAGAAGGCGCGGATGGAACGGACGGTGGTGGGTTGGGCGACGCGCAAAGTATAGGTGATGGGGACTTCGGTCTGGCTGATGATATCGGGGGCGCTGTAGAAGGAAGCGGCGGGGGTGCGGCCGGGGCGGGTTAAGTGGATGACGGGCAGGCGTCCGGGGAGGTCGCTGCCATACAGTCGGTTGCGGAAAAGGTAGGTCTGGTTGTCGTTGGTTACCCCCACCAGGTCAAGATCGCCATCGGCGTCCATATCCCCCCAGGCGATGTGTCTCAAACCAAAGGTAGTAGTCGTTACGTCTTGAATACTAAGATTGCCCAGGCCATCGTTGACATAGACCTGCAGTGGGTAGTTCGATTTGCCAACGGCGAGGTCGAGGTCGCCATCGCCTTCCATGTCGCCCCAGGCGGCGGAGGCGCTGTCGCGCATATCGGGGGATTGCCAGCCCAGGCCGGCGGCGGGATCAAGCAAGAGCTGACCGTCTACATTTTCATAGATCCAGTTGTAGAAGTTGCGGGCGGCGGCAAGGTCGAGATCGCCGTCGGCGTCATAGTCGCCCCAGGAGAGGCCAGAGATGGCTGCGCCTGTAGGAGATTGCCAGATCAGTTGCAGCGTCCCGTTTTGGTTCTGATAGAGATGTAAGTACTGGTCATTGGTGGTCGTGCCGTGGCCGATAGCGAGGTCAAGGTCGCCATCGTTGTCATAGTCGCCCCAGGCAGCGCTGGTCGAGCGCATCGCCCAAGTGGAGGCGAGGGGATATTCCGTAAAGCTGCCAGGGCTGCCGGGCTGCAGGCCGCCGGCGTTGAGGTAGAAAAGATCATTACCACCCCAATTCCAGGTGCCAACAGCCAGGTCGAGGTCGCCATCGCCGTCCACATCCCCCCAGGCGGATGTGGCATCTAAGTGGTCGGTGCTGCTGCTGATGATATCCTGGATCGTGAAATTGCTGCCGTCGCCGTTATTGAAGTAAATCCGGCTGCCTTGATTCCAGTCAGTGGAGACGAGATCGAGATCGCCGTCGTTGTCGGCGTCGCCCCATTCGACGCTCCAGCTTTCGTGCGTAGCGGGGACAGCCCAGCCCGGGGTGAAATGACCGAAAGCATCGGGAGCAGTCCAGCCCGGGGTGAAATGACCGAATCCATCATTGGCGTAAAGCTGGTTGTGGCTCGTTTTCCCTAAGGCAAGGTCGAGATCGCCGTCGCCATCGTAGTCGCCGAGAGCCACGTGGGTGGTTGTCGCCTCGGCGTCAATCTTTTCGGGGGTGAAGCGGATAGGGTTTTGATTTTCAAAGAGGTTGACGACCTGGCGATAGATGCTGCCGCCGACTGCCAGGTCAAGGTCGCCATCCCCATCGGCGTCCCCCCAGGCAGGAGCAAGGTTGTCGCTGACATCTACGCCGATATCCTGGACGGCGAAAGTATTACCGCCCTGGTTGTAGTAAATGCGGTTGATATCTTTTCCCTGGCACCAGCAAGGGACGTCAAAGGGAGCATTGTTGGAGGCAGCGAGATCGAGGTCGCCATCATTGTCGGCGTCGCCCCAGGCAAGGCCGGTGGTGTAGGAGGTGTCGGTGAAAATATCCTGAGGGGTGAAAACGCCGGCGCTTCCACCCTGCACACCGCCCTGGTTGACATAGAGGAGGTTGGTCTCGCCATAGCGGCCCACGGCGAGGTCGAGGTCGCCGTCGCCATCCGAGTCGCTCCAGGCGATGCTGGTGGTGAGAGAGACGGGCCCCAGGTCTTGGGGAACGAACTGGCCTGGGGTTCCACCCTGTACGCCGCCCTGGTTGATGTAAAGCTGGGCGATCTGGCCGCTGAGACAAACGAGTCCACGGATATTCCATTGGAGGGCGTAGCCGCATTGGGCATTGCCGAGGGCCAGGTCGAGGTCGCCGTCGCCGTCGGCGTCGCCCCAGGCCGCGCTGGTGGTGTAGCGGACGAGGGCGCTCAGGTCTTGGGGGACGAAGTCGCCAGGGGTTCCGCCCTGAGCGCCGCCCTGGTTGATGTAAAGCTGGCTGGTCTGGTTGTAGCCGCCGGCGACCAGATCGAAGTCGCCATCGCCATCGGCGTCGCCCCAGGCAATGCTGGAGACCGGGCGGGCAGGGCCCAGGTCGCGCACGGCAAAGTCGCCGGGAGCGCCGCCTTGTACGCCGCCCTGGTTGATGTAAAGCTGGGGTGGTTCGTTGTTCCAATAGGGGCTGTATCCATTGCCGACCGCCAGATCGAGGTCGCCATCGCTGTCGGCGTCCCCCCAGGCAATGCTGACCGCCTTGGTAGCCTGCGGAGAAGTCCAGGCGAGGCGGAACTGGCCGCGCCCGGTGTTTTCATAGACGCGGCTGCGGCCGGGTTCGAGGTATTCAAAACTGGTGGAAATCGCCAGGGCCAGGTCGAGATCGCCGTCGGCGTCCATATCGCCCCAGGCTACGCTGGCCGCACGGGAATTGGTGTCGTTGGGGATCCAGAGCAAGCTGCCATCGGAGAAGCCGAAGGAAGAAGGGGTGGAGAGTGAAGAGGCAGTGGGAAGTGGGGAGTAGGCAGTGGGCAGAGCGCCGCCGCGGGGAGTGGGAAGAGCGCCGGCTGGGAGGATGAGCAGGAAGCATAGGGTGAGGTTGAAGATGCGTTGAAGAGAGAGTGAGAGACGCGTGACCGGCGAGGAAGGATTGGACATACAGTTCTCCTTGTTCGTTACAATCGCGGTACAGACCGCTGCGTGTGTAGGGTACAGATCATTGTTTCAAATCCGGGCAGAGCAGGCGGTAGGCTTCCTGGTCGCCGATCAACTGCCGCCACTCGTCGGAAGTCAGGTTGCGCGTCAGGCGAGTGCAAGCCGCGGAGATCAAACTGGCGGAGGGCAGGCGGGTGATTTGGGAAGTGGTGTAGCGCTTGACAAGCCCGCCGGCAGCCAGGAAGATCTGTTTGCCATCCGGCGAGAAGGTCAGGTGGTTAATCTTACGCCCCTCAATGATGCGCCCGATCTCGGCGCTCGCGATCACTGCCTGGCCGCTGGCGGCATCTGCGGTTGTCACTGTCCACAGGCGCAGGCTCAGATCGCTGCCGGCGGTGGCTAAAAGCTGGTTGTCGGGCGAAAAGGCGAGCGCATTGATGGCATCGTCCTGGGCCAACAAAACCGGCGCGGGAAGCTTCTTGGCGTCGCTGGCGGCCAACCAGGCCTCCGCCGGCCACAGGCGCGCCTTTCCATCGGCGACGGCGGCGGCCAACCAGCGGCCATCGGCGCTCCAATCCAGATCGGCGACGGCGTCTGGCAAAGCGATGCTCTTTACCGCAGAGGTCTGCTGGTTGAGTTGGCCGGCTGGCAGATCCCAGCGCGCCAGGCTGCCATTGACACTGCCGCTAAAGAGGGATTTGCCATCGGCGCTGAAGCGCAGCGCCCACACCGCATCTTCCGCCTGGAGCGCCAGGATGGCCTGGCTGCTGTCCGATGCGGAGGCTGCGTCCCAGACCTTGATGACGCCATCCTCCCCGCCGGCGGCCAGCAGCTTGCCGTCGGGGCTGAAGGCGACGGAGCGCAGGCGCACCCATTCGGTGTTATGGGCCAAGGAGATCGGCGCGGTGTCATCCGCGGGATCGATCATCGCCAACATCCAGAGATAGACCGAGCCATCGCCGTCAGCAATCGCCAGGCGATCGCCGGTCGGATCGAAGGCCAGGTCGAAGATGTAATCGGGGAGTTCCAGCGCGGCGCGTTCTTCGCCGCTGGCCGCGTCGAACAGGCGCACGCTGAGATCATCGCTGGCGACTGCCAACTGTGTCCCATCTGCGCTCAGCGCCAGGGCGCGGGCAAGATCGGGCTGCGGCAGGAGGAGCGGATCGCCGAGCAAGGCGCGCACATCCCACACCGCGACGCGCCCGTCTTCTGATCCGGCCGCCAACCGCCAGCCGGAGGGGTCAAAGGCAACCTGCCAGACGGGGGATTCGAGAGACATGACGGCCGCCAGATGGCCGGTGGCCGTCTCCCACAAACGCGCCAGGCCATCGCGGCTGCAGGTGGCCAGCCAATGCCCATCGGGGCTGAACTGGAGGCAGTAAACGAAGTCATCATGCGGCAGGTAGAAGATGGCCCCGCTCTCCGGGTTCCACAGCCGCGCTGCGCCATCGTCGCTGGCGGTTGCCACCCAACCGCCAGCCGGCTCCCCGGCTTGGGGACTGAACGCCCCGTCCTCCACCCAATCATTGTGCGCCAGGCGGGCCAATTCCTCGCCCGTCGCCGCATCCCAGAGCACCGCCGTCCGATCCTGCCCGCCGGAGAGCAGGCGGGAACCATCTGGGCTGAAAGCGACAAAGAGGGGGGCGGCGTCGCCTGGCAAGATGGTAAGCAGATCGCCGCTGGACACATCCCACAGGTAGGTCTGCTCGGCGGCGACGGCCAGGGTGCGGCCATCGGGCGAAAAGGCCAGGCGCGTCGCCCAATCGGTATGTTCCAGGCGGAATAGCTCCTCGCCGGTCGCCGCGTCCCATACGCGGGCGGTGAGATCGGCGCTGGCGGTGGCGAGGCGCGTCCCATCGGGAGAGAAAGCGATATCCAATACCTGGTCCTCATGCGCCAGGCTGAAAAGCTCATCCCCATTCTGCGCATCCCAGACGCGCGCTGTTCCATCGGCGCTGGCGGTGGCCAGGAGCGTTCCATCAGGGCTGAAAGCGATTTCGGTTACCTCGGCATCGTGCTGCAGGCGCAGCAGTTCCTTGCCGCTGGCGGCGTCCCAGACGCGGGCGCTGCCATCATAGCTGGTGGTCGCCAGGCGCTTCCCATCGGGGCTGAAGACGATGCCATCCACCTCATCGCTGGCGGAGGCAGGATCGTGATCGACCTGGAAAAGGGGGGCCGGCAGCAGGCTCAAATTTTGCCGCAGTACCTGTTCAGCCTCGGCTGAGGGATGGCGCTGCATGGATTCAATCGCCAGGAGTGTGCTGACCTGGTAATTGTGCTTGCCTTGCTGCCACTGCGCCTGCGCCACCCCCTTCTGCGCCAGGGCGATCTGCTCTTGTTGGATGGCGATCCCGCGTTGAATCAGGGCGTAGATGGCGAGCAGGGCGGTGATGATGAGCGTAATGGTGACAATTGTGAGCAAGATGCGCTGGCGGCGGCGGGCGTCCTCGCGGCTGTTCTGGATGTATTCGGCCTGTAAGGAGGTGATCTGCCGCCCGGTCTGGGCGCTGGACAGGGTCTGCCAGCTTTCGGCGTGGTTTAAATCCACCCCGCGCAGCAAAAAGCTAGGGTTGGCTTCATTTTTGAGCCACTCGACCGAGCGTTGGATGAGGCGCGTGTGCTGCTTGACCCAATCCAAGTCGGTGAGGATCGCATCTACCAACTTGGGCATGGTCGCCTCGAAATCATCCTGTTCACGCAGATAGACC
>CAIQJJ010000780.1 GCA_903872065.1 uncultured Anaerolineales bacterium
GCGCCTCGAACGCGGCCTGGGCGAGCCTGCCCGAGTCAAGCCGTTCGATGTGGCTGCCCACACCCAGGGGCTGCCTGCCTGGCTGGTATCCGAGTTGCAGCGCTACCAACGCCTCCAACAGAAGAACTGGCGTCCGGCGCGCTTTGACCAGAACGTGCGCGGTTTCTGGAACAAGCACGGCCAGATCTGGCGCTTTTTGTGCCTGGAGCGCGGCGTCCAGCAGTTCGGCGACTTGAAACGCCAGCATATTCTGGATTACATCGATCATAGCCTGGCGGCGAATTACGCCATTGCCACCGTCAACACCCAGATCCACATCTTGCGCTCGTTCCTGATCTTCTTGCAGCAGCAAGGCTATGCCGTGCCGCAGGCGCTCTTGCGCATTCCCAGCCTGAAGCTGACCGACAGCCTGCCCAAGTACCTGACCGACGAACAGGTCAAGGCGCTGAGGCTGGAGATCGAGCGCGCTCTGAACGAAGCGCCTGATGCGGCCCGCCGCCGTCAGGCGTTGCTGGATCGGGCGCTGTTTTTCCTGCTTTGGCAGGGGGGCATGAGGGTGTGCGAGGTGGAAGAGCTGCGCCTGGAGGATTTGGATTTGGCGGCGGCGCGCCTGACCGTGCGCAACAGCAAGGGCCTGAAGGATCGCACCATCTATCTGACGACGGGCGTGTTGCGGGCGCTGCGCGAATACCTGGCGGTGCGCGGCGCGGGCAGCGGCGATCACGTCTTTCTCTACCGCAACGCCCCTTTGGAGAAGAGTCTGATCCATTCGCGCCTGAAGACCATCGGGACTCAGGCCGGGGTCAAGGTGTATCCGCACCGCTTGAGGCACACCTGTGGTTCGCAGCTTTTGAATGCGGGCTGCCGAATTACCTCGATCCAGGCGTTTTTGGGGCACAAGAAACTCAATACCACCCTGATCTATGCCCGCGCCTACGACCAGACGGTAGCAGAGGATTATTTCGCGGCAATGGAGCGGGTTGAACAGCGCTTGCAGATCGGCCCGGAGGCTCCACCCCCAGAACCCACGCTGGAATCCGAGCGCGCTCAACTGCTTTCGCTGACCGAGCAACTGGCCGAACCGGCGCTGACGCTGGAAGCGCGTTTGCTGCTGGTGGCCCAGATGCAGGCGCTCTTGCGCAAACAGGTCGTTGCTCCCGCGCCGGTTTCGCTCCCTGCTCAAGGAACAGAATCGTGGATCAGTTGTCAAGGTACAAGCGCCGCCAATTACGCGGCGCTGGGGCCATGACGCGCCCCGCTGTCTGAATAGTCAATTGCAAGGGAGAGAAGTTTCGGGAATTTGTCGTATTTCTGCACCTTAACAATTTACGTTTGCCCGGCTGGCTGTGAGTGATACAATCCAGGTAGCCGTGCGGAGGATAGGGCAACTGCTGGAGAGCAACCCGAGCGCCGACACGGGTCCGAAGCCAGGGCAGAGAGCGGCAGGAATACCTGGAACCGCTCTCTGCTCTTTGGGAAAAGCCCTGGCTTTGGACTGAAAGCGATAAACTCATTATCTCGACAATCACAAACCTCGCCTTGCAGTTAGGGTTTACGATGTTTTCGTAACAACGCTAACCCCTTTTTGCGGTAATATTTGTTCAATAAGCCAGGTGGAATGAACAGTAAGTTAAAGATAAATCCCACGATTAAACCGGAGATTAATCCGAGTGGAAGCCCGTTCATGTAAATGCC
>CAIQJJ010000781.1 GCA_903872065.1 uncultured Anaerolineales bacterium
GCGTGATCGCCAGGGGCAAAGTGGTCGCCGAAATGGGACGGCTCATTCAACCCATCGCCCCATTTGCTTATCCCGATTGGGCGGCGCGTTCAATGCACCTGGCGCGGCCCCTGGTCGAGACCGATTTTCGCCTGTGGGTTCCGGCGGAGCTGCGCCAGCGCGCCGCGGTCACGGCCCATGTCATCGGGATCATTGAGAACCAGGCCGCCACCAAACACCTGCGCCTGAAGCTGCCGGTGGTGGAGGGCGAAGTGCGGGTATCCCCCTCACGCAGCGCAGACGGATTGGCCAAAGCAGCAGTGATCGAACGCCATCACGCCAGTGGGCGGATTCAACTGGGGCTGGTGCAGGGCTTCGGCTTCGACGCGCCCTGCGGCATTGCTTCGACCGTAGCCCATGACTGCCATCACCTGGTGGTGATTGGCAATCGCGAGGCCGAGATGGCGCAGGCCGCCAACCGCCTGGCCGAGATCGGCGGCGGGCAGGTGGTAGTACGCCAGGGACAAATTATCGGCGAGGCGGCGCTGCCAATCGGCGGCTTGATGTCCAACGAACGCGCCGAGATCGTCGCCCGCAAGGCCGCCTCGGTGTTATATGGTTTTAGCGCTTGCGGCTGTTCCCTGAACAACCCCAATATGCAGCTCAGCCTGCTGGCGCTGGCGGTCATTCCTGAGCTGCGCATCTCCGATCTGGGACTGATTGATGTCAACCGGTTTGAAATTATTTCGCTGTTTGAAGAATGAGGAGTTATTGGAATGGTAAAACCAAAACATACATTTCCATCCCAAAAATTACACGAAGACTTAAGGGCAATCATCGCCTCGGCGCAGCCCGGCCAAAAATTGCCCGCTGAGCCTGAACTGGCGCGGCAGCTTGGCGTGGCGCGCGCCACCCTGCGCGAGGCGATGCGCATCTTTGAAGCGCAGGGGATGCTCTACCGCCGGCAGGGATCTGGCACCGTCGTCATCCGCCCCCACATCATTGATACGGGATTGGAGGTGCTGGAAAGCATTGAGACGCTGGCTGATCGGATTGGGCTGAGTGTGATGATGGGGGAGTTGAAAGTGGAATACGGCGACCCCAGGGAAGATGAGACAGACGCGCTGGGGCTGGCGCCCGACTCGAAGGTGACGCGGGTCATGCGTGTGATCCGCTCCGAGGGCCACCCGGTCGCCTACTTGATTGACGTCCTGCCCGAAGACATCTTATCGCCAGAGGATCTGGGGAATCACTTCAGCGGTTCGGTATTAGATTTGCTGCTCAAGCGCGGCGCGCCGCCGTTGAGCCAGTCGCGCACCGAACTGAACGCCATCACCGCTTCGGCGGAGATCGCCAAGCCTTTGGGCGTCCAGCGCGGGGATGTTCTGCTGCGCCTGAGCGCCCAACTCTATGCCACCAATGGCCGCGTGGTGGATTATTCCTTCAGCTATTTTCTGCCCGGCTATTTCCGATTTCACATCGTGCGCCGGGTGGGAGGATTATAAGATGACGAATGTAGAATCTATTCAAGCTCGCGTGGCGCAGGCGCAAGAGCCGATCATCCGCTTCCTGCGCGAGATCTGCGCCATTCCGAGCATCGATTCGCAAATCGGCCCGGTTGGCGAACGCGTTGCCGAGGAAATGCGGCGGCTGGGCTTCGATGAGGTGCGCTTCGACAAGATGGGCAATATCCTGGGACGCATCGGATCAGGGCCGCGAGTGCTGGTCTACGACTCGCACATTGATACAGTCGGGGTGGGCGATCCGGCGGAATGGGCCTGGGATCCTTTCCAGGGCAAAGTGGAGGATGGAGTTCTCTATGCGCGCGGCGCTTGCGATGAGAAAGGCAGCACGCCCGGCATGGTGTATGGGCTGGCGATTGGGCGCGACCTGGGCTTGCTGGAAGGCTGGAGCGCCTATTACTTCGGCAACATGGAGGAATGGTGCGATGGGATCGCCCCCAAGATGTTCGTCGAGATCGACCCTGCTGTGCGCCCGGATTTTGTCGTCATCGGCGAGCCCAGCCGCATGCAAATCTCGCGCGGCCAAAAAGGGCGCGTCGAGTTCAAGGTCACGGCCAAGGGCAAATCCGCCCATGCCGCCTCCAATCACCTGGGGGATAACGCCATTTACAAACTGCTGCCGGTGATCGCCGCTACCCGCGATCTGGAGCCGCAGTTGGGCGATCATCCCTTCCTGGGCCACGGCAAGATCACCGTCACCGATATGAAGGTGGTCACGGCTTCGATCAACGCCGTGCCCAACGAGGCGACGATCTACATTGACCGCCGCCTGACCTTTGGCGAAACGCAAGAACAGGCCCTGGCGCAGGTGCAGGCGCTCATCCCACCCGAACTGCGCGACGCCGTGACGATTGACCTGCTCATTTACGATGAGCCATCTTATACCGGCTATCAGATGGTCATTGAGAAGTATTTCCCGGCCTGGGCCACCGCCGAGGATCATCCGCTGGTGCAAGCCGGCATCCAGGCGCGCCGCCTGATCGGCCTGCCCGACGCCCCCACCAACAAGTGGGATTTTTCAACCAACGGCAACTATTGGGCCGGGCGCGCCGGCATCCCCTGCCTGGGATTCGCCCCCGGCGACGAAACCACCGCCCACACCGTGCGCGACAGCGTAAGCCTGGCGGATGTGATCAAGTCCACCGAGTTTTATGCCCTGCTGCCCTCCCTCCTCCCCAACCGTTGATACCAAAAAGACCTTTAGGGTTTTGGAAAACCCTAAAGGTCTCGTTTTCTGGTCTTTTTCTGGAGCTTTTCTATGCAAACAAACTTTCGCGGCCGCGATTTTATCGGCGACCTGGATTTTTCCAAAGAAGAAGTTGAAACCGTCTTAGATGTCGCCTGGGATTTGAAACGCAAACGCGCCCTGGGCGAACCGCATCCCTTGCTGCGTGACAAAACCCTGGCCATGCTCTTCTTTTTCACCAGCACGCGCACGCGCGGCTCTTTCGAGGCTGGCATGGCGCAGTTGGGCGGCCACGCGGCGTTCATTGACAGCCAAACGACCCAGATTTCGCACGGCGACACCGCCAAAGAGATCGGGGAGATCTTCGGGCGTTATTTCGATGGCATCTCCATTCGCCAGTGCGACTGGAACTTCGGCAACCAGTATATCAATGAGGTCGCCCGCGCCAGCCGCGTGCCGGTGTTGAATATGCAGTGCGATGTTTATCATCCCTTCCAATGCCTGGCCGACCTGATGACCATCATCGAGAAAAAAGGCCGCGACCTGCGCCGCAAAAAGGTGGTCGTTTCGTGGGCGTACGCCGCCTCGTACAGCAAGCCAATTTCCGTGCCGCAATCGCTGATTTTGCAAATGACGCGCTTTGGCTGCGATGTCGTCCTGGCGCACCCGCCCGAATTCAAGCTGATGCCCGACATCATGCAGCAGGCGCAAGAAAACGCCCGCAAGTACCGTATGGGCTTTGAAGTGACCGATGATATGGACGCCGCCTTCCGCGACGCCGATGTGGTCTACCCCAAATCCTGGGGGCCGCTGCTGACCACGACCGGCAAAGAAGAGGGCAAATCCCTGATCGAAAAATACCGCTCCTGGATCACCGACGCCCGCCGGATGGCGCTGGCCAAAGAAGACGCCATCTACATGCACTGCCTGCCCGCCGACCGCGGCCTCGAAGTGACCGACGAGGTCATTGACGGGCCGCACTCGGTTGTTTACGATGAAGCCGAAAACCGGCTGCACGCCCAAAAAGCTGTTATGGCTTTGACAATGAGTTAAATGGAGATTTTTCATGACTCAACCAACTAATCCTCTCGCCGTTGTCGCGATCGGCGGCAATTCCCTGATCCGTGACCCGAAGCATGTCACAGTCGAAGACCAACAAGAGGCGCTGCGTGAAACCTCCCGGTACCTGGCGGATATGGTCGCCCAGGGTTGGGAGATGGTCATCGGGCATGGCAACGGGCCGCAGGTGGGATTCATCTTGCGCCGCTCAGAAATTGCCCACAAAGTGGAAGGCATGCACGAGGTACCGCTGGATGTCTGTGGGGCGGACACGCAGGGTTCCATCGGCTATGAGCTTCAGCAGGCGCTGCAAAATGAACTGTTCCACCGCGGCATCCGCAAAAATGTGGTCACGGTGATCACCCAAACCCTGGTGGATCAAAACGATCCCGCTTTTCAACATCCCACCAAGCCGATCGGCAGCTTCATGGATGAGGCCGAGGCCAAACACCGCCATGAACAGATGGGCTGGCATGTGGTGGAAGACGCCGGGCGCGGCTGGCGGCGGGTGGTGGCCTCGCCTCTGCCAGGCGAGATCGTCGAACTCAACACCATTCGCGCCGTGCTGGAGGCCGGCATCATCGTCATTGCCGCCGGCGGCGGGGGCATCCCGGTGGTGGATGTGGGCGAGGGCGAATATCGCGGCACGGCGGCGGTGATTGACAAGGATTTCGCCGCTTCGCTGCTGGCGCGCGAGCTCAACGCGGAGCTGTTTTTGATCGCTACCGCTGTCGAAAAGGTAGCCATCCATTTTGGCAAACCGCAGCAGCGCTGGCTGGATCAGATGACACTGGCCGAAGCCAAACAATACCTGGCCGAAGGTCACTTTGCCAAAGGTTCCATGGGGCCCAAAATCCAGGCCATCATTTGGTACCTGGAAGCCGGCGGAAAAAAGGCGCTCATCACCGATCCGCCCAATATTGGGCGCGCTCTGAAAGGCGAGACCGGCACCTGGATCTACGCCTGACCCGGACAAGACCTTGAGGGTTTCGGAAACCCTCAAAGTCTTGCTTTAATTGTCGGACAACGTCGCCAGATGTCACTCTCTTTTTAGGATGATTGACATACAGGGGATATGTTTCATCCTATTGAATGCCGCCTATTGTGGGGTACAATTAAATTACGTTTGAGCGGGGCAACTTATCCTCAAGATAAGTTGCCCTTTTTCCAATTCATCTCATTTCCCAGGAGGAGTTTGTTTATGTCTCGCAAAACGCTTTGGATTCTTGTGTCTTTGCTGCTGGTCGTCGCCATGCTCGGCGCGGCCTGCCAGCAGAAGAAAGCCGCCGGGCCGATCACTTTCGGCATGCTGCTCGTTGGGCCGTACAACGATCACGGTTGGAGCCAGGCGCACTACGACGCCGGCAAATATGTTGAAACAAAACTGGCCGGTTCCAAAATGATTTATGTGGATAAGGTCAACCCGGCTGACCGCCCCGGCACCACCCCGGCGCAATTGGCCGAAGAACTGGTCGCCAAAGGCGCGACGCTGGTCGTCTTCAACTCGGATGATATGAAAGACAGCGCCACCGAGTTTTCAAAGGCCCACCCCGACATCAAGGTGATCATGGCCTCCGGCGACCAGGTTTGGAAAGAGGGCAAGGCGTATGTTGAACTGCCCAATATGATCAATATTATGGGCCGCATGGAATATGGCAAGATGGTCGCCGGCTGCGCCGCGGCGCTGACCAGCCAGACCGGAAAAATCGGCTATCTTGGCCCCCTGATCAACGATGAAACCCGCCGCCTGACCGCCTCGGCTTACCTGGGCGCGAAGTACTGCTGGACGAAATACCTGGGCAAGGACGCCGCCGCCCTGTCGTTCAAAGTGACCTGGATCGGCTTCTGGTTCAACATCCCCGGCGTCACCTCAGACCCAACCCAGGTGGCCGATGATTTCTTCAACAGCGGCTACGATGTCGTCATCTCTGGCATTGACACCACCGAAGCAGTGGCCGAAGCCAAGAAACTTTCCGCCGCCGGCCAAAAAGTCTGGGCGATCCCCTACGACTATGTTGGCTCCTGCGAAGAGGGCAAAGAAATCTGCCTGGGCGTCCCCTATTTCAACTGGGGCCCGGCTTATGTCAAGACCATCACCTCGGCTGCCGATGGCTCCTGGAAGTCCAACTGGCAGTGGAACGCCCCCGACTGGAAAGATATCAACAACCTGGATACCTCTGCCGTGGGCTTCAAGAAAGGCAATGCCCTGAGCGCCGACGCCGCCAGCAAAGTAGATGAGTTCATCAAAGAACTGGCCGGCGGTTTGAACCTGTGGAAAGGCCCGATCAATCTGCAAGATGGTTCCGCTTACCTGAAAGATGGCGAAGTTGGTACCGATCAGCAGGTGTGGTACCTGCCGCAGTTGCTGCAAGGTATGGAAGGTCAGAGCGTCCCTTCAAAGTAAGGCGCTCAATC
The DNA here is from genome assembly GCA_903872065.1 of uncultured Anaerolineales bacterium. GTDB lineage: Bacteria > Chloroflexota > Anaerolineae > Anaerolineales > UBA4823 > CAIQJJ01. The sequence goes on from CAIQJJ010000781.1 coordinate 6,163, forward strand.
CCTCCCCCCATTCTCTGAAAAAGACCTTTAGGGTTTCCGAAACCCTAAAGGTCTCGTTTTTACCCTCCCCTGGCGGAAGAGGGAAGGGAGTAAAGCAAACCCGTGCAAGAAGAGGCAAAGGAGCAGGCGCTTTACCATGAATGTTGAACTGCGCGATATCCACAAAATCTTTGCCGCCGTCCACGCCAACAATGGGATCAACCTCAAAATCCCCGCCGGCGTGATTCAAGGCATCCTCGGTGAAAACGGCGCGGGAAAGTCCACCCTGATGAAGATTCTCTCAGGGTTTTACCAGCCCAGCCAGGGACAGATTCTGCTGGACGATAAACCCGTGATCATCCGCTCCCCGGCTGACGCCACTCGCCAGGGGGTGGGCATGCTTCACCAGGATCCACTGGACTTCCCCTCGATGCGCGTGATTGACAATTTTTTAATCGGACACCCCGGTGAGCTGATCCCCGACCGGGGACAGGCGGCGGCCCAACTCGAAGCCATCCAGCAAAAATTGGGCTTCTCGCTGCGCCCGGAGGCGCACGTAGACACCCTGACGGTGGGGGAACGCCAACAACTAGAAATCTTACGCCTGCTCTGGCTGGGGGTGCGCGTCTTGATCCTGGACGAGCCGACCACAGGCATCAGCGCCCTGCAGAAAGAAAAGCTTTTCGCCGCCCTGCGCCTGCTCGCCCAAGAGGGCAAAACCATCATTTTTGTCTCGCATAAGCTTGAAGATGTCGAAGTGCTGTGTCACAAGGTCGCCGTCCTGCGCCAGGGACGCCTGATCGGCGAGATGCTCCCACCCTTCAATATCACCCGCCTGGTGGAGATGATGTTCGAGAAAGTCATCACCCTGGGCAACCGCCGCTCCTGCTGCCGCGGCGAGATCAGCTTTCGCTTGAACGCGCTGGAACTCGAAGACGCCCGTCTGCACATCCCCGGCGTCAGCCTGGAAGTGCAGGGCGGCGAGGTGATCGGCCTGGCGGGGATGGAGGGCAGCGGACAGGCGCTCTTCCTGCGCGCCTGCGCCGGGTTGGTGCGCGCCGTGGGTGGACACATCTCCATCAACGAACACGATCTGACCGGCAAGCCTTATCACACCTACCTGGAACACGGCATCGCGTATTTACCCGCCGCCCGCCTGGAAGAGGGCCTGGCCCCCGGCATGACTCTCACCGAGCATTTCCTCCTGGCCGGCGAGGCGCGCGGCTTTAACATTGATTGGGAGCAAGGGCGCAAAGTCGCCCAGGAACGCATCGCCGATTTCAACATTCGCGGGACGCCGGCCAGCCCCATCGAAGCGCTCTCCGGCGGCAATCAGCAGCGCGCCCTGTTAGCCCTGCTCAAACATCCCCTGAACCTGATCCTCTTAGAGCATCCCACCCGCGGCCTGGATATTGAGTCCAGCATTTACATTTGGGACAAGCTCAAAGAGCGCTGCGCCGAGGGCGCGGTCATCCTTTTCATTTCCTCCGACCTGGAAGAACTCCTGCAATACAGCGACCGCCTCCTGGTCTTCTTCAGCGGCGAAGTCTCGTCGCCGCTCGACGCTGAACGCACTACGGTGGAGCATCTCGGACAATTTATCGGCGGCAAGGGGTGGGCGGCATGAAAAATCTACGTTGGAATAACTTCTTGTTTCAATTGGTCGCCTTTCTGCTGGCACTGGCGTTCACCTCGTTGATCATGGTCTTTGCCGGCGCACCGCCCATCTCGGCCTATGTGGAAATCTTGGGCGGGGCTTTTGGTTCCGTCAACAGCCTGGCCAATGTGGTCGTGGTGTGGATGCCGCTGCTGTTGGTCACCAGCGGCTTATTGATCACTTTCACCGCCGGGCTGTGGAACATCGGCATCGAAGGGCAAATTACCCTGGGGGCGATCTTCACCACCGCCGCCCTGCGCCTGCTGCAAGAGAGCAGCCTGCCGCCGTGGCTGATCATCCTGCTGGCAATGTTGGCTGGCGTGGCTGGCGGGGCATTGTGGGCGGTGATGGCCGGCTTGCTGAAAACATTTGGCGGCGTCAACGAAATCTTCGGCGGCCTGGGCCTGAATTTCGTCGCCACCGCCCTGACCCTGTGGCTGATCTTTGGCCCGTGGAAGCGCCCCGGCACCGGCTCGATGAGCGGGACGGAACCCTTCCCCGACACGCTGTGGCTGCCGCAGCTTCCAGGCCTGCGCCTCAGTCCGTGGTCAGTGATCTTCGGCGCGGCGGCGATCTATCTCGTTTACCGCCTGCTGAGCGGCACTTATTTTGGCCTGCGCCTGAAAGCGATCGGCAAAAATGTGCGGGCGGCTTTCTTGCTTGGCGTGCCGGCCTGGCAGCACAGCCTGTTGGCCTTTGCCCTGTGCGGCTTCTTCGCCGGGCTGGCCGGGGCGCTGCAAGTGACCGCCGTCTATCACCGTCTGATCCCTTCGATCTCCAGCGGTTACGGCTTCTTGGGGCTGCTGGTCGCCATGCTGGTCAATTATCAGGCTCTCTGGGCCGCTCCGGTGGCGCTGTTCTTCGCCGCCCTCAATATCGGCAGCATTCAACTGCCGATCATGCTCAACCTGGATTCGTCGCTCTCCGGTGTGCTGCAAGGCATGTTGGTGCTGTTTGTCCTGCTCACCGAAGGCGCGCGCAAACGCTGGCTGCAAAAAAATGGATAGCGCTACTCTTCTCGGCCTCGCTGGTGTCCTCGCCGCCGCTGCGCCGGTGCTGTTCGCCGTGATCGGCGAAACCATCACCGAGCGGGCGGGGGTGATCAATCTCTCGGTCAACGGGACGATCTTACTCTCCGCCATGGGTGGATTCGCGGTGGCGGTCAATACGGGCAGCCTGCTGCTCGGCTTCCTCGCCGGCGCGCTGATCGGCGCCCTGGTAGCCCTGGTGATCGCCTTCAGCAGCATCACCTTGCAGCAGTCCCAGGTGGCGGTGGGGTTTGTCCTGGCGCTGGTCTGCCGCGACCTGTCCTACTTCCTGGGCAACCCCTATATGGGCGCCAGCGGGCCGCGCCTGCCCTCCGCGCCGATTCCTCTGCTGGGCGATCTGCCGCTGATCGGGCCGCTCTTCTTCCGCCAGGATTTGCTCACCTATTTAAGCTATGTGCTCATTTTTGCCGCCTGGGCTTACATCTTCAAGACCCGCCCCGGCCTGATGCTGCAAGGGATCGGCGAACGACCGGCGGCGGCCTTTGCCCGCGGGGCGGATGTCAACCGCCTGCGCTACCTTTACACCGTCATCGGCGGGGCGATCATCGGCATCGCCGGGCCGGCCTATTCGCTCAGCGTCAAAGCCGGCTGGAAAGGCACCATCTCCGGGCTGGACGGCATCGGCTGGATCGCTCTCTCCATCACCATCTTCGGCGGCTGGAATCCGCTGCGGGCGGCCTTCGGAGCCTACCTGTTTGCGCTGCTGCAGTGGCTCGGCCTGGTGCTGCAGCCGTCGCTGCCGGGCATCCCCTCGCAGGTGCTGCAAGTAGCGCCCTTCCCCTTGATGATCTTGACGCTGCTGCTGGTCAATATCGGCAACGCCGAATGGGTTGAGCGCGCCCTGGCGCGCCTGCCCGAAAACACCCGCCATGCCCTGGCGCGCCTGCTGCGCTCGCTGCGCGCCGCCCCGCCGGCCGCCCTGGGCGTCCCCTTCGAGCAGGAATGAACTCGCCGCGCTTCACTTACCGCTGCTCATTATGCCAGCGCGCATCCGAGGCGGCGGAACTCACTTACACCTGCCCGGCGGACGGCGGCAACCTGGATGTACTGTTGGACTACGAAGGGCTGCGCCGGCAAAACCAGGCGTTGATTCTGCCAGAGGAGCGCGGCTTGTGGCGCTATCTGCCACTCCTGCCGGTCGCCGACCCTGGCGGGCATGAGACGCCGTTTCGTGAAGCGGGGGGCACGCCAGTCTACCAACTCCACGCATTGGCCGCCGGCTTGGGGCTGCGCGCCCTGTGGCTCAAAGATGAATCCCGCAATCCATCCGCTTCGTTCAAAGACCGCGCCAGCGCGGTGGTGATGGCGCGCGCCGCTGAGATCGGAGCAGAAGTCGTCGTCACGGCTTCGACCGGCAACGCCGGGGCGGCGCTGGCCGGCATGGCCGCCGCGCTGGGCCGCAAAGCCGTGATCTTTGCCCCGCGCGCCGCCCCGCCGGCCAAGATCGCCCAACTGCTGATCTTCGGCGCGCAGGTGATCCTGGTGGAGGGCAGCTATGACGATGCTTTCGATCTCACCATTCAAGCCGCCCACGAATTTGGCTGGTACTGCCGCAATACCGGCTACAACCCGTTTACCGCCGAGGGTAAAAAGACCGCCGCCTTTGAGATTTGGGAATGGCAGAGCCGCCAACCGCCGCGCAGCCCGGCCTCGCTCCAGGCCGGTGCGCCGCTCTCGATCTTCATCCCGGTCGGCGATGGCAATATCATCGCCGGCATCCACAAAGGCTTCAAGGATTTGCTGGCGGTGGGGGTGATTGAGCGCCTGCCGCGCTTATTTGGCGTCCAGGCGGAAGGCTCGGCGGCGGTCGCCAATGCCTTTTTCAGCCAGGCCGACCGCATCCAGCCAGTGACGGCGCATACCATCGCCGACAGCATCTCGGTAGACTTGCCGCGGGATGGCGTGCGCGCCCTGCGGGCAGTGCGGGAGACCGGCGGGTGCTGCCTGACGGTGAGCGACGCCGAGATTCTCCGTGCGATTGCAAGCCTGGGGCGGGTGGGTGTGCTGGCCGAACCGGCCGGAGCCGCGGCCTGCGCCGGGCTGGTCAAGGCGGTTGAACAAGGTCTGATCACCCCCGAAGAGCCTGTGCTGCTGCTGAACACAGGCAGCGGGCTGAAAGATGTGCGCGCCGTATTACAGGCCGCGCCAGAAGCGCCAGTCATTGAGCCAACTTTGGAGGAAGTTCAAAGACTGCTGCGCCAGTAGTGATGTAATGGAGGACGAAGCTTTCGTCGTTTAGTCCAGATTTATTTTTTCGGCAGAAATGGCTCAATCTGTTGCAACAAAGTTGGAAGATCACGGTTGACAACCATCCAAACTTCTTCGAGATCCACGGCATCGTAAGCATGTACGAGATAATCTCGCATCCCGGCAATTTCTTTCCAGGGGATCTCCGGGTGCGCCAGGCGAAATGATTCGGACAGACGTTTGACAGCCTCGCCGATAATCGAAATCTGATGAAGCACAGCAGATTGGGTACGCAAATCATCTTCAAAAGTTTTCCAATCGTACCCTCGAGCAAAATCCATCGCTAACTGCGCAGCTCTGGCAATATCCAGCAAAGCAGCGTCATCACGCAGCATAGATCACCTCTGCGCTTTCTAAAATGGTTTGACGCCGCAGCCAGTTATTGCTGCGCACAATGGCGCGTTTGTTTACCAGATCTACACGTCGGCCCAACAATGCGCCGAGTTCTTCTTGCATCCGAACATGATCTAACAGACTCCACTGCGCTTCGGGGGCGAACGAAACCAATAAATCAACATCGCTGTCCGAGCGGAAGTCCGCGCGCAACGCAGAACCAAAAAGCGACATCTCAGCAATTTGCCACCTCTGGCAAAATTCAGCCAACTGTGCAGTGGGGAGGGTAAAGCTGGTTTGATTCATGGATCACCTTTCGTCAGCGCCGCGCGGCCTGCCACTCTGCCACAGAATGAGACTCCATCTCGAAGTTGACGCCGAGCAGGTGCACCGGCTTGCCTTTCGACAGGTAGGGCGTAAAGTAAGCCCGCGTCTCAATTTGCGCCAGGGCCTCGGCGGTGCTGCCCGACAGCTTGAACTCGAAGAGATAGACCGCCTCGCCCGTCTCGATCACGGCGTCAATCCGCCCCTGGTTGGTGCGCGCCTCGGCCTGGATCTCCAAACCGATCAGCTTGAAGATCAGATAGAAGATGGTCTGGTAATACTTCTCCTGCTTGATGTGCAGTTCGTAACTGATCGAGGCCAGCAGGCTGTTCAACACATCGAAGAAGCGCGGCCAGTCGGCTTCCAACAGGGCGCGCTCCAGTTGCTTGAGAACGCTGCCGGCCATAGACAGCTTTACCGAGCTGTAAGAACTAAGCAGATAGAACAAAAAGGCGCGGCGCACCTCGTAGTTGGGGTACGAGAGGATATAGGTCTCAAAACGCTCTGAGTAGCTCTTGATCGTCAGATAGCCCGTCTGAAAGAGCAAAGGGATCACGTCCAGGGTATCGATCTCGTAGGCGCTGAAGGCCAGTTCAGACGCTTCAAGCTTTTCCAGGATTGGCAAGTTGTAGTCTTGCTGTTTGAGCAATTTGAGCAGAAAAGTGGGCGTGCCGCTCTCAAACCAATAGTTCTGAAATTCGCGTTTTTGCAGCAGCAGAAGGAGCGAAAACGGATTGTAGACTGAAACGCAGCGCCGCGAAAAGCAGAATCCGTTATACCAGAAACGGATTTTTGCGCGCAGTTCCACCACTGGCAAACCGCTCTCGACGGCAAACTCCTCCAGGTAATCAGCAAAACAGGCATCCACTTCCTCCTGGGTGATGCCCAACAGGGCGGCGTATTGGCTGTCAATGGTGATGTCATTCAGGTTGTTCAATCCCGAAAAGACACCCACCCGGCTGAATTTGCTCACGCCGGTCAACAGCACAAAGCGCACGTGCGCATCCAGGGCCTTGATCACGATGTAGAAACCTTTCAACACGTCGCGAATGCGCCTGGCCTCTTCGATATCCTCGATGTTATCCAGCAGCGGCTTATCGTACTCGTCTACCAGGATCACCACCTGGCCTTGAGCAGAGAGCTGCTGAATTAGATTAGCGAATTGTTGGATGTAATCAGCCCCGGCAAGCGTAAGTTGGTAGCGCTGCGCTTGCTGCTCCAGATACCAGGAAATGGTTTGCTTGAGATCGGCCGCGCTCCCTACCTGCTTCAAACTAAAATCCACACGGATGACCGGGTGAGTCTGCCATTGGTATGGGCTGTCATAGAGCCACAGCCCCTTGAACAGTTCACGGTTGCCCTGGAAAATCTCATCCAACGTAGAGATCAGCAGGCTCTTGCCAAAGCGCCGCGGCCGCGAGAGAAAGTAGACGCCCTTGGGATACCGAACCAGATTATAAATCCAACGCGTCTTGTCCACATACAGATAACCGCCCTGGATGAGATCGCGGAAGGTTTGGATGCCAATCGGCAGGGGTTTGAGTGTCATGAGCGTTTGCCTCATTTCTGCTGCAAAAAAGACCTTTAAGGGTTCGGAAGCCCTAAAGGTCTCGTTTTCATCCGAGGCCAGGGGTATGATAATCGTAGACTTCGTTGATACTGCTGACCAGATCGTGCAGGCGGTTGACCTGCTCTTGAATATCGCCCTGGATGCGCTGCGAACGCCCACCCTCGGCGTCTTGGGCCTCGATCAGTTGCACCTGGCTGTTGACCGTGGCCAGGGCGGCCAGGCTTTGCGCCAATTGCAGCTCGGCCTGTTTCATACGCGCCGCCAGGGCGCGCAGCGCCTCCCACTGTTTTTTCTTGGTCTCGATCACCTGGTCAAACTCTTTTTGAAAGTCGGGGTTGGTCTCACGCTTGCGCCGTTGGACGAGGCTGTCTAACTCTTGCGGCACGCTTTGGCTTTCATGCTCCAACAGCGTGTCGCGGCGGTAGGCGTCCAGGCGCAGGGCCAACTGGTAAATGTTGGTCACCCATTCAGTAAGCTGGTTGGCGGTCTCTTCGGGACGATCCCAGAGCAGGCTGGCGTGCTGGCGGCGCACCTTGTCTTCGATGCGGCGCTGGTACTCCAGGGCCAATTCCACATCGCGGCGCAGTTCCGCCTGCTTGATCTTGCGCAGATCGAACTGTCCTTGGAACTGCTTGAGCAGGAATTGGGAGTTGTCGCGGGCATTCCCCAGGCTGGAAAAGAAGATGCCGGCCACGCCGATCAACGCCAGCAGCACCCAGCCCCAAACCGGCCACCAGGGAAATGGCCGCGGGAACAGCCAGGTGAGCAAAATCGCGCCGGCGATCAGAATGGCGTTTTCCACGCGAAACAGCGCATACTGAAAGATGATCTTCCTGGCTTCTTGGGTGGATTTGGCTTCAGGAGGGGTCATCGCAAACCTCTCTGCTCTCCCCACCCCGCGCCCCCTTCCCTTTGAGGGAAGGGGGCCGGGGGATCAGGTCTTGGGGGGAAATCAGCTCTAACTGCAACTATTTGCCCAATTTCTTCTTGCGCTCGGCAAGCTGGGCGTTGACCTGGTCGCGGTCGAGGACGCGATCCATTTGTTCGTCCAGGCTGGCGGCGCGGATCTCCACCGCGGCGGTGGCCTTGTCCAGGCGAGCATAGATACCCTGGGCAACGCGGCTGACATCACTGTCGCCCGACCCCATCAGGTCATCCAGTCCCTTGATGCTCTTGACAACGATCTCTTTGCTCTTGGCCAGTTCAAGCAGCGATTGCAGTTCCACACGCTGCTGCTTCATGGTCGCCAAACGCGCTTCGAGCTTGACCTTGGCATCCAGCAGCTTGCGATATTCCTCATCCATGCGGGCGCTTTGCCCCTTGTAGGTTTCGATCAACTGCTGCGCGCTGTTCAAGCGGCTCTGCGCGGCGACGGCGGCGGATTCATTGCCCTCCAGCAAGAAGGCATCAATCGCCTTGTCCAATTCCATCGCTTTGTGTTCGTGCTCATCAAGCTTGCGCTTGATGGATTTGATCTCGCCGCCAATGGTCGCCGCGGCGTCGCCCAGGTTTTCAAGCTGATCCTCAACCTGGCGAATGTATTGGTCAATCACCGCCAGACTGTTGGTTTTGAGCGCCTGGTCAACCATCGCGTGCAGGTTGGCCGAGATCAGGGTCGTAACTTTTTCAAGTAAGGTAGCCATAGATGTTTTCTCCTTTTTTGGCTAATGATGATTGTACTTGGTTCTAGTCAATTCTACGCAAGCCAGGTCTTCCAGGTTGCTGAAATCAGCCATTAATCGTCGAAAATACCTGGCAAACTGAAGCGCTAACGTCCGATGCCCACGCTGCCGCCAAAAGCAGCCGACATTTCCTGGTAGATGGCAGCGATATTGGCCTCGGAGCCGAGATAAAAATTGCCGTTAGCGTTTTGGGCCAATTTGGTCAGCAGTTTCTCATCGGCGTCGCCGCCGTAGGCAATGGTAAAGACCGTCGTGTCATTGGCCGCCGCAGTGTCAAAAAGCGCCTGGTCGAAACCATACCGGTTGCTGGCCGTATCCAGGCCATCCGAGAGCAAGACGATCACATTGCTGTTTTGGGAAGAGAGATGGCCGGCGACCACCTCCGCCGCAGCGCCGATCGAGTCGTAAAGCGGGGTGCCGCCTTTGGCCTGCAGGGCGGCGATCTTGCGGGAGATCTGCTCGCGCGCCGGGCCCACCTGGACATACTCCAATTCCAACGTGGGTTGGGCAGACGCGTAACTGATCAGCGAGAGGTAGTCTTCGCTGCCCATTTGCTGGACAAATTGTAACGCTGATTGGCGCACACTATTCATTTTGCTGCCCTGCATGCTGCCAGAGGTGTCAATCACCATCACCAGGTTGACATGCTTGCGGGCGCTTTGCCACAAGCTCTGCACCGCGTAAATGTTCGCCGCGCTGGGCGGGGCAAAGACCACGGCCGGCTGCGCCAGGTCTACACCATGGGCGGCGTCCAGCGGGGCGCGCAAGGGCGTCTCACTGCGCGCCGGGCGCAGACCATTGGCGACGGCCAGTTCTTGCGCCTTCTCGCCGAGCAGGTAGTCGCGGAACAGGCGCGCTGCTTGCTGAGCGTCGCCATCCACGGCGCGGTTCAGGCAGGCGGGGTGTGTGGCAACGAATGTGCCCTCGAAGGGATACACGGGGATTAACTGCGGGTCGCCCTCGGCGTAGCGCAAGACTGTGCTTTCGTACAGCACCGCCGCGCCCAGGTAATTGACCCCACGCTGGCGCATGGCCTGTCCCAGAAGTTCGGTGTCCGCGCCAAAGGAAGAGACCGCCGACTCGAAAGCACCCACCGAGGCCTGCACCATGGGCTGCTGCACCTCCTCGGCGCTGACCGGCTCAGTTTTGGAGAGGGCGGCCTGGACAACCGCCAGCAGCGTGCTGGAGCCGCTGTGCGCCAGGCCCGGGTTGGTGTGGCTCAAGCGCAGGCGCGAGCTGAATTGGCCGCCGCTGTAATACAGCCAGGCCGAGGGATCCGCCGCCAGGCTGCCCATATCCAGCCAGCCAAGCGAGCGGCCCGGCCAACCGAGCGCCTCCGCCAGCGGACGCCAGACGGCAATCACCAGCGGGCTGCTGGCCAGGCTGGCGCAGTCGCCTTGAAACGCCGCCTGGCCTTTTTCGGCCAGGATATCCGTCCAAACCGGATCATCGGGAACCCAGAGCGCCGGAGCCGGCCCCGGCGCGTCGCCGCTCAACGCCGCGACCACCTGGCCGGCTTCCATAGAACGCAGCGTGACCTGCACGGCGCGCCCGTTCTCCAGCTTGGGCGGTTTCTCGTTGAAAGCCTGGGCGGCCTGGGTCAGCCAGGGAGAAGCGCCCGGGTTGGCAATTACTTCGATGGTATAGCCGTTGGAAACGCCGGCCTGGAAGCCGCCGCAAGCCAGCGCCGGCGTAAGCAGCAGGCTGAGGACGAGACATAGATGAAATGGGAGTTTCATTGCATTCTCCGCTAACGTCCGACCGTGATCAACGTCATTTCGACATAGCGGTCTTCGGCTTGTTTTTCGGCGTCATCTGTCTCCCAATGGTCTTCGGGCGGCAGGGTAGAAGTGACGATAAAGCGCGCCGGGTCAACCCCTTTGGTAACCAGGTAATCAATCACCGATTGGGCGCGCGCCTGGCCGAAATCGAGAATCTCCTGCTGGGTATAAGTTCCCTTGGGGCCAGGCCAGGCCGAGGAGCCTTTGACCTGCAAGTACAGCCCGACGCTCTGCATCAGGGTTGGCAGGACGCATTCATCCAGTGTGCGGCGCGATTCGAGCGTCAGCGTGGTCGATTCGGGCAAGAAGGCGAAGCGGCGGCAGGGCAGCACCGCCAGGGTGACAGCGTCCGCCGGGTCAATGCCGGAGATTTCGACATTCGCCGTCAGCGAAAAACTGTCGTTGATCGGGTTGGCGTTGGATTTGAGATTGGCCTGGGCGGCGGAATTGGCGACGAAGGACGGATTGACCAGTTCTTCGACGTTATCGGCCGGGGTTTGGGCGCCGGCCGCGGCCCACACGCGGCGGGCGATCTCCAGGCGGCTGATGATCGGCGTCGGGTCGCGCATAACAAAGATATTGTCGCTGAGATCGGCCTGCGCCACCGTCTTCAGCCAGGAGGTCAGGTCTTTGCTGGCGCTGTCGGGGTAGACAAAGCTCCAATCGTTGTGGCCCCAATCGGCGATCTGTTTGGCGGATTGATCGAAATTCTCCAATTGGAGTTTAAGCGTGTCGAACCAGGCGTCGTGGAAGCTCTGCACCACATCGGCGCGGTTGGCGATCGAGAGGCGCGAGGTCACGATCACATCCATCACAATCCGCATCTGGCTGGAACTGAGCAGGGCCACGCCGCCGCTCTTTTGCGCCTCATAAATGTCCGGCTCCCAACCCGAAACGACATCCGCCTGGTCATCGTTGAAGGCCTGCACCGCATCCGCCACGCTGTCCTTGGGGATCAGGGTGACATCGAAGCGCGGGTTCAGGCGGGCGATGGACAGGGCGTAGTAGACGAAATATTCGCCCACGCTGCCGCGCGAAAAGGCGATGCGCTTGCCTTTCATGTCGTTCAAGGTGGGGGTGTTGCGCGCCCACAACTGGTCCGCGCCGGCGCTTTCATCCACAATGGCGGTGATGATGCCCGGGCTGGAAAGTGAGACAGATTCGAGCGTCATCAAGATGCAGTCCCATTTGCCGGCCACCAACAACGCCTTGCGCTGCTCCTCAGAGACATCATAGGCGCTGTTGCCATCCAACGAAAACGGCACAATCCCCAGGTGAAAGCCGTGGGCGACATCTTTGCCGGCGATCTGCATTTGCTGCAAGACGAAATAAGAACCGAACGAGTCGGCCCCGCACACGTAGGTGGGCAGTTGATCGCCGCCGGGCTTATAGTTGGGGGCGTAAATGGGGTCGGGCGAGGTCAGCGCCGGCGGTTTGGCGGTGCTGCCAGGGCTGCTGATCCCTGCCGTGGGAGTAGCCCTGGCCTGGTTGATCATGCCGGCGACCAGTGAATAGGCCACGCCGCAGCCGGCGATCAACGCCGCCAGGCCAACAATGGCAAAGAAGATCAGGCGAGTACGATCAAGATTTTGCATAACGGGTTCCTCCGGTAAATCATGATAATTGGTATACGCAAGAAGACGCCAGAAGTCGCATGAGAGCGAGCGCAGCGCCGCCCTCTTCCTGAATTATACTCTTGCGCCAGGCGCGGCGCGCATGCGATAGGCCGTGACTCCTACGGCCAGGATCAGCCCACCGGCTGCATACAAATGATTCCACGTCAACGACCCAAAGAGAAGTGGGGTATCCGCTCGCCAGAACTCAAAATAGAACCGCTGGCTGCAAAATAAGAAGACATACAACCAGAACTTGAAACCGGCAAACGGCCACCCTTGCGGTTTCTTGAGGCAGCGCTGGACAAAGCCATCGAAGGAAAATAAGAGAATGGCAATGAGGACTCCGATCAGAATATCCACAATCTGCGTCGGATAACGGCTGGCCCAATATCCACTGGGATCGGGCAGGAACATGGCCGGCCAATCGGTGGTTTCTTTGCCGTGCGAATCGCCGGCCAACAAGCAGCCGGTGCGCACCAAGATCAAGCCGACTGGCAGCAGCGGGGCGAACAGGTCGAACGACCAACCGATTGGTCTTTGATGGCGGCGGCAGTAGAGCAGCCCGCTCAATGAACCGCCGGCGACGGCCCCAAACCAGTTTTGCCAGCCCATCCACCACCACGGCGGCAGCGGTTTGCCGAACAATGCCATGATCAGATAGGGCAGGAGCGCCCCAATCAAGGCCCCGCCCAGCACGCCGCAAAACAGGTAAAAGGTCAGGTCAATGATCTCTGCCAACGCCAGGTTCGGGTATTCACGGCGCGAACGCCATTTGGCAAGCACGCCGACCACGATCGCGGCGCTCAAATCGAGCAGCAAGTGTGTGCTTATCGTCCATGAGCCAAGAGTAATGTATGGGAGCATGCGACCTCGCAATTTTCCAGGATTAATCTTATTATAGCGGATCAGCCGCGGCCTCCAGCGCGAGAATAGCGCCAATTTGGTAAAACGAACCCACTTTGCAAAATCTTGACAGGGTGCTAAACTACCAGGCAAGATCACCCATGTCCCTGCAACCTTTTCTCGGCAAAATCGGCGCGCAGCGCCTGCTGAACCTGGCGTTTCACTTCCGCCCCAACAGCGAATTGATCGTCTTTGGCGGGCAGCGCCTGACGCGCCGCCAGGTGTTTGCCAGCATCCAGGCTCTGGGCGGGGCGCTGCAGACGCTCGGCGTGCAGCCCGGCGACCGCGTGGCGACACTGCTGCCGGCCTGTCCAGAGGCGGTCTACAGCATGTTCCTGCCGCAAACCATCGGGACGGTCAACGTGCCGCTCAATCCCTTGTTGGGCGAAAGGGAACTCTGCCACATCCTGGGCAACTGCGGCGCAAAAGTGGTGATCACCGCGCAGCAGTGGTACGGCCAGGATTTTCCCAACCTGCTCAGGCGTTTGCAGCCGGATTTGCCGGCGTTGGAATATGTTTTGACGCGCGGCCAGGGCGAGGGCGATGGACGCATGTTTTTCCCGTTAGAGCCGCTCCTGGCGCGGGCGCGTCCTGCTCGCCGGGCGCGCATCCGCGGCGACGAAACCACGATGATCACCTACACGTCTGGCACCACCGGCTTGCCCAAGGGGGTAATGCACACTCCCCAGCGCAACTTCAGCCTGGCAACACCGGCGGTTAACGCCCGCCTGGACTTGGGCTTGATGCGCTGTTTGCTGCTGCCTTTCCCGCTCTACCATTTCGCCGGCATGATTGGCGTCACAGCGGCCCTGCTGGCCGGCGGCAAGGTGGCGCTGATGGAGCGCTTCGACCCTGAGGAGATGCTGCTGCGCATCGCCCAGGAAAAGGTCTCGCAAGTGATCGGCTCGCCTACCATGTACCGGCTGCTGCTGCGCTGGCCGGGGCAAGAACGCTGTGATCTGTCTTCGGTGCGCCGGCTGACCTTCTCGACCGAACCCTGCCCGCCCGAACTGGCGCGGGCGCTGCATGAGCGCCTGGGCTGCGGTCTGGAGAATGTTTACGGCACGACAGAAAGCCGGATGATCTCCTGGACAGGCGCCGAGGATAGTTGGGAAATGGCGGCCACGACTGTGGGACGGCCGGCGCCAGGAGTGCAGGTGCGGGTGGTAGATGATCAACGCCTTCCGCTGCCGCCCGGCGGGCGCGGCGAGATCATCGTCAAGACCCCACAGATGATGACCGGTTATTACCAGGCCCCCGAACTGAACGCCGCCGCCTTCGACGCTGAAGGCTGGTTTTCTACCGGCGACATCGGTTGGCTGGGCGAGGATGGCTTTCTGCGCCTGGTTGACCGCAAAAAAGACCTGGTGATTCGCGGCGGCCAAAACATCTTTCCAGCAGAGGTCGAGGCGTACCTGGCCGAGCATCCCGCCGTCCGTCGCGTCGCGGTGATTGGGGTGGCGCACCCGCTGGCTGGCGAGGCGCTGTGGGCGTATGTTGAGCGACAGCCCGGCGCGGCGCTGACTGAAATCGAACTGCTCAATTTTTGCCGCGGCCAGATCGCCCCCTTCAAGATCCCCGATCAAGTACGCTTTGTTGAGCATCTGCCGCTTTCAGCAGTCGGCAAGGTGCAAAAGTATCAACTGCGCCAGGCCGCCCTGGAAGAAAGGAATCGTCCCAATGCCCCCTGAACTTCAGCCTCTCACTTTCGAGCAATTTCAACTCCTGGTAGCCAAAACACTGCAAGTGGAGGCAGCGCAGGTTAAGCCGGAGGCCTATTTTGTCACCGACCTGGGCGTCGACTCGATCCGCATGTTGGAAGTGCTGCTGCGCCTGGAGGCCCAAGGGCTGCCGCTTTCGCCCGAACTGGCCTGGCGCATCCAAACTGTTGGCGACGCCTACCGGTATTATCAGCAGCAGGCCGGCGGATGATCCATCATTTGCTCTGGCGCTGCCCGCTGTGCGCCGCCAATGACGCCCTGCGGCATACGGAACGCTGGCTGCTGCCCGATCGGGTGGATTGTCGCGCCTGCCGCGCTTCCTGGCGGGTGCGGCGGGCGGTGGGCGACAACTTTTATCTGAAGTTGGTCAGCGCCCACCCGCCGTTGGAGCGTTCGCTCAGCGCCTGGTACGATCAGATGAAAGCCAGCCTGCGCCTGGAAGCGCTGACGGAGGAGTCGCCGGGTCTTTGTGCGCCGGGGGAGAGCCTGTACCTGGCCTCGCAAGCCGCAGAACTCTGGGGGCAGGCTGAGGAGAACGAGGCGACGCCGGATGAAGCAGACTTTGGGACACGGCTTGACCGCGGCCGCCTGTTCTTGACCGGAGAGCGGCTGTTATGGCGCGGCGCGGCGCAGGAGCTTTCCCTGCCGCTGGCACGCCTGAGCAGCGCCGACACAATCCTGACCCTGGGCCTGGCCGCGACTTTGGGACTGAACTTGTATTTCTTTCACTTTTTGGACGAAAGTCCGCTGAAATGGGTCGCCTACCTGGGCTTGCTCGCCCCCCGCATCCAGGCGCAAACCGGGCGCAAGCTGCACATTTCGCATTATTGACTGCTCGTTGAGCAGCGCTCACCGGAGAACATTTTGCTTTCCAAACAGATTCTTTACTCTCGCAAAGCCTCTTTGCTGCGGCTGGCGCGCAAAATGGGCGGCGAGGCCTGGCTGCTGCGGCTGGCGCGCGCCTTTTACCACTTGCGCCTCGATGGCCTGGATCATCTCCCGCAGCAGGGAGGCTGCCTGATCCCCTTCAACCATGTCGCGCTCTATGTGGATGCCCTGGTCTACCTGGTCATCCGCTCCCGCCGCCCGGATGTGCATCTGTTCACCTGGCGCCTGGCGCAGGGCGAAGTGACCGGCTTGTTAGAAGCCGCCTTTGGAACCCCCGCGCAAGGCCCGGCGCTGCTGTTTGCCCACAAACGCCAGGGTCAATCGGCGGCCGACCTGCTGCGCGCCCGCCAGGTTTTGCTGCAAGGCGGCGCAGTGGCGCTCGCTCCCGAGGGCGAGCCAAGCTGGGACGGACGCCTGCAGCATCCCTTAGCGCCCGGCGCGGCCTGGCTGGCGCTGCGCACCGCCTGCCTGGTCGCGCCGGTGGTTTCGCTTGGCGGATACGACATCCAACCGGTCTGGCAGGTTGAGAAAATCCGGCTGACCGGGCGGGTAACGATCCGCGGCGGTCAGCCTTTTCGTCTTTGCGCCGCGCCACTGGACGCGGTGGCGCCGGCGCAGTTGGGTGACGCCAGCCAGCGCATCTGGCAGGCGCTGGCCGCTCTCTTAGCGTAGGACCTGCGGCAGGTAAAGATACCGCTTAGGCGGTTCGCCGCTCTCACTGACAACGACCGTCGCCGTATCGCTGACATTATCATAGAAGTGACCATCCACCGCGCCGCGCGCTTCCACCTGCGCCTGGCTGCTCAGAATTCCGGTGAAGGCGGCGGCGATCTGCAGGCGAATATCCAGGCGGGCGGTGTCGTTGGCCGGGACGTTGTCTACATTGCACGTGATCGTCGCGCCGTTCTGCGCGCAGCCGCCCGGCAGGGTGGCTTTGCCCACCGCCGCGGCGGATGACAATGTACCGGTGACGACCACATTGACGGGGGCGCTTTCAAAGTTGGTGATCGTCCAGGTGAAGGTAATAGACTGCCCGGCGCTGATGGCGGTGCTGCTGGCGATCTGGTGGATGCCCACATCCGCCAGCGTGCAGAGATCTGGATCAGGCATCACCTGCACTGAGACTTGCCGCGAGGTCTGGATCGAGGGCGTAACGACCAAGTTGGCGCTGATCTGCACCTGATCGAGAATGCGCTGGCAGGTCGGCAAATTGCTGCCCACCAGATGGACATTGGCGTGACGGTGCAGATCGTCAAAGGTCAACATTGGACCTACCTCAATCTCCGTAATCGCCTTCCCATCCGTGTCGCTCCAATGATATTCCCACCCTCGTTGAGATTGGATCGCCCCCAGGGCAACCATACGCGTGACGACATCGCCATGGCTCACATTGAACGGCAGCATCGCCTGCCCGGTGGTCGTAGTGGTATAAACCGTCCCGCCCCAATAACCGAACGAAACCGTTACCGCGCCGGGCAGAGGCGCGCCGCCGCCGCCCATCACCATGATCGTCGTCGGCATTGGCTCGCCACAGGTCAAATCCTGGTTGGCGAGGATGAAGTCGCCGCCAAAGGCCCTGGCCATCATCTGTTCGCCCAGGTTGAGGTCTTTGCCCGAACAGGCGGTGATCTGCACCTCGCAGCGATTGCAAACATCCGCGCCGTGAAAATCAAGTTCGTAATTCAAGCTGCCGCTGATGCTGCTGAACGTGACCCCTTCCGGCGGTAACTTCGCCAGCCAGTCGTAATTGACCGGCGTCAAAGCCTGCCAGCGCCTCCCCGGCCCGGCCGGGGAAAGACTTTCCAGCTTTTGCGCCATGCCAGCATCCGGCCGCAGCGGAATGCTAAAGTAGTGGCCCTGAGTGGGCGGATCGTCCGGCAGAGAATAGTTGACGTAGACGGTAGGCGTCATGTAATACGTTCCGGTGATGGGAACTGCCAGGCTGCCAGGCTCCTGGGCGCCTGGCGCTTGCGGCACCAACAGCCCCATCCCTGCCTGCCCACCCGGCGTCCAAGAGCGCAAATAGTCGAGGTCTTTGGTCGAAACGGTGGTGGTAACCTCTTCGAAATCGTGCCAGCGGCTCAACACGCCCGTATCAGCAGCATAATCGCGCGTGGTCACAGAACCGCCGGAATAATCTGATCCACTCCCGCAGATACAGGCCCAGCCAGTGAGCGCGGCAAATGCAGTGATCAGCAGCATGAAAGCAACTTGAACCATCGGACGGACAGATTGGTTCGACATACGCACAACCTCCTCAATATTTTCAACAGTTGACCCGGATCAGCTTTGCCACAAAAGCTGACTTTGCGCTTAATTATTGCTTAATTTACGCCAATTTGCAAGCGCGTCTTGGGCGCAAATGGCCAGGTCTGCGAAAGGGAGCAAGACCTGGTTGATTTCGCCTCAAATGCGCCCCACGGCGTA
>CAIQJJ010000782.1 GCA_903872065.1 uncultured Anaerolineales bacterium
TCCTGGCCCACGAGTTCCAGTCAGAATACGGGATACAGCCGCAGTGGTCAAATTAGCAGAACGGGATAAGTCCGCCTGCGACCATCCACGACTGCTGATTTGGTCCAACAGCCATTGGGCAAAATCTGAATTTGACATTTGTACTTGCTTTCGCCTCGATTATCAGCCTAACTTTTGACAGAACTTAAATAATTCGGGATAGTTCCGCTGTATTTTGTTGCCACTCGGTAGCAAATAGTAGCACAGCAGTCAATAATCATGGGTAGTATATCGTTGACACCTGGTAGTAATCGCGGTAAACTGTCCGTAGTCAGGAGATTGTTACCACAAGTCAAGGAGAAGTCTATGAATCAAAAAATCGCAAAAGTCAGCGTTTCGTTAAGCAACAAGGATCGCCAACTGGTTGCGTATCTTGCCGATGAAAAAGGCCTCAACTTTTCATCAGCTTTGCGTGTGATTATACGCGAATGGGCGCAAGGAAAGGGGCATGTTCAGGATGAAAAAACTCAGCGATCAGATGTGCAACCAACCAGGGTGCAAGTCAAATAGATTAGGGCTGATTTTTTTGAGACATCTATGCCGCGAGCTTCGAAGCCCTGGAAAATCATCGCAGTGAGCGATCCGAATTTAGAACACCCTGTATATGGGTCACAAGCCCGCGCCTATGAAATTGGCATGAATTTACTCCTGGAAATGCTGGGAGAGATTTTTGATGAAGAGTATTTGACCCAAACTGCAAACCCAACGATGGCTCTGGCGCCCGCTATGGCAATGACATCTGGAGATTAAGCATGGCATCCAAGCTTTTATTCTCCGAGTACCCCTTGATTATCCTGCCTACACTGGCGATCATACTTGGTTTAAACGAATCCATCATCTTACAGCAGATACACTACTGGTTGGAAAACGTAGCCAAGAATCAGTCACGGTATCCAGAAAGAGATCGTCGTAATTTTCGTGATGGACTCTGGTGGACTTACCAAAGCATTCCTGACTGGCAAAGAACGACATTCCCATTCTGGTCACAATCCACAATTAAACGCGCTATTCTGCACCTGGAAGAAATGGGCGTTTTAATTTCTCGTCAACTGGCCAGGGACAAACGCGATCGCACCAACTGGTACTCCATCAACTACGAACGATTAAACCAACTTCACGCCGAATATTTAACCGTTCAAATGAGTGAACCATGCATCGGTTCAAATTGCACCGATGGAACTGGTCAACTTGAACCGCTCTCACCGGGTCAAAATGACCCGATGTTTAATGAGACTCGAATGATGAATCAAGATGAGAGGGGAGAAGATTCCACCCTTATCCCAAACGATCAATTACTGGAAGAGCTAGTACAGGCGCTTGGAGAAGTCACTGGCATGGATCCACGTCTCAATCGTACCCAGTTAGCCAAGAATGCCAAGAGCCTTTTATTAGCCGGATACAATGCTTCGCTGGTCAAAACAAACTTTGGGCCAGGCGGCGCCTGGTACAGCCAGGATTGGCGAGGCAAAAAGGGTGAAATCCCAACCTTGAAAAATGTGATTGAGCAAATTGCTATCTTGAGCCGCCAAGCAACCCAGTTCCCATCTAACACAGACTTGAATCAGAAGCGCGACCAGGTTCGCAACGAAATTCAAGCGGCGCGTCAAAAGCGCGCGGCGCAGAATGTTTCGGCGAATATTTCGCCATCACTTTCAGGAGGTAGTGGATGAAACCACTTGCATCGATTCTTCACCAACTTAATATCAACCCACGCCAGGCCGATGTGCAAACTGCGCCGGTCGTGAGCACAAGCCCCTGTTTGCCAGGCTGCTCTATCTGCGGCGGGCAAGGCTGGATGCGCTGCGATGTACCGGTCGGACACCCCAACTTCGGCAAACTGGTGCTCTGTCCAAACGCCAGTTTGCTGCGTCTACCCATCGCCAATCAATACGGCCTGGCGCCAGACGAATCCCGTTCGCTGAATTGGGATCAAGTCCTGGAACGCGGCAATGTGCTCAAAGCCGTGTCTGTTATCCAGCAAA
>CAIQJJ010000783.1 GCA_903872065.1 uncultured Anaerolineales bacterium
CATCAATCTCCTGCAAAATGGCAATCAGGTTATTGAGTTTCTTTTGAACGATCAACTCTTCCATGCGCCGGTCAATTTGCGCCATCATCGTAACCGGATTAAGAAACGCGCAGCGCAGCTTTTCTTGATATTCCCCCTGCACTTCCACTTCTTTTTCTTTCAGGCTGATCCGCGCACGGGATTGGCCGCCAGCGCCCTGGAACTGCAAATCCAGGCCCTCGACAATCTGCACTGCAACGGTAGAGGCGGATGCGGCCTCCACCGTTGCAAGATTCTGTTTGTTGGCAGCTCTCAGTTTATAACTGGCATATAAAGGCCTGATGGTCAGAGTGCGCTGCTCGTCTTCCAAAACGCCGCCGATCGTGATCGGAACGGCAAAATCAAGGTCTTTGAACATCACACTAAATTCTTCATCCCTGGTCAAGACCAGATCACGAAAACCATGAATGTTCACTGGCAGTTGAGGATTGGACATGCCAGACAAGAGAAACAACGCTTCCAGGATCGATGTCTTGCCGCAGTTATTTCTCCCCGCCAAGAGATTAACCCGCTTGAGATCGGTCACTGCCAGTCTATCGATCCCGCGAAAATTTTCAATGGTTAAGCTTTGATACTGCATCAGTTCGCTCCTTCTCGCCAGGATATTCCGCCATCGGACAAAGTATGTCGATCGTTAGACATGGACGTTAAGGTTTTACTCCCCTACCTCAAAGAAGCCGCGCTGCACCAGGTGATAGTTGACATAGATCTCGACGGCGTAAAAGCCCGGCGCGAATTCGAAGGCGTCGGAATAGGCATACGAGATTGGGATCTCAGCGGAGCCGGACGCGCCCAACTCCCAGGGAATGAGCAAGCGCCAGGAGGGGTCTTCGCTGCCGTTGGCGTACAGGCGGAAGATGATCTCCTGCCCGTCCTGCATCCCCGAATAGTCGAAGAGGACGGAAAACTCTTGCAAACCGGCGGCAAAGACCTCTTGCGGCTCGGAATAGTCTACCGTTTCGCCATATTCATCATAGATCGGTTCGACGAAGGCCAGTTCGCTGATTTGGGCGGACGGCTTTTCGGCGGGCGGCTGACCGGTGTATTCCAGGGCGAGGGCGAGGCTCTTTAAGGCGCGCATCTGCTCTTCCGCGACAGGGATGAGGACATCCGGGTTGGCGATCTGTTCGGGGGGCGGCGCGGAAAAAGCCTGGCCGCTTTCCAAGGTCCACAGCAGGTCATCCAGGCTCTCGGCGGCGTCGCTCAGGCCCCACCAGAGGTAGGAGGGCGGCTCTTTGCCGGCGGCCTGGGCGTCAGCGACCTGTTTGGCGGCGGAGGCCATGCCAATTTGGTAGGCCTGGACGGATTCGGCCATCTGACCGCTGGCGAGGAGATTGAGCGCCTGATCCATCTGGATCCAGAGTTCATCGGGGCTTTTTTGCAAGGCGGCCTGGTTGGCCTGGGTGGCCTGGTCAAACTTTCCTAGCAGATAATAGACCCAACCAAGCTGGCCGGCGGTATTGGCGCTCTGATCGCCCGCCCGGCGGCTCTGTTCAAAATCGGCGGCGGCTTCAGCCAACTGCCCCAGGCTCAGGCGGGCCTCGCCGCGCCCGTTCCAGGCGTTGAGGTACTGCGGATAATCCTTGAGCGCCTGGTCAAAGCTGGCGATGGCTTCCGGGTAGCGTCCCTGGTAGGCCAGGCCGACGCCCTGGGCATAAAAATCAATTGCATAGCCCTGGGCGCGCAGGTCAAAGACAGGGGCAAAATAGACAACTATCGCCCAGGTGAAAGTAATCACGGCGCTGGCCAGGCCCATCCCGGCAAAGACCCAGCGTGTGCGCCGGCCGGCGAGGGTGGTGGAGAGGCCAAACAGGAAAAGCGAGACGGCCAGCAGCGTCAAATGGAGGATGTAAGTGTTCGCCTTGGCGTCCCAGGCGTCTTTGACCAGCGAGGCGGCGTTGAAGCGCTCGCGCAGGGCGGTGATTTCAACCAGGTAGAGGTCGTTTTCGTACTTAGCGACATCCGGTTCGGCCTGTTCGGGTTGGGTATAAGGGGGCTGCAGCAAGGGGCTCAAGCGCTGCGCCTCCGCGGCCATCTGACGGTAGCGTTCAGCCGCCAGGGTATCGCCGCGATTTTCAGCGACGCCGGCCAGGAGTTCTAGCTCGTACTGCGTCTGGTAGGCGGTATTATAATCAAAGCTCACGCGCGCGTCGCCGCTCGCCTGGCGGCCAAAGGCCTCCAACGCATAGCGCTTGGTATCGCGGTTGGCGCGGTCGTCGCGCACCGAGGCGTCAGCCTGCCAGTAGGCCAGGATAGCAGCCAGGGTGGTGACAAGGGCGATGAGGAAGGCAACAAGGCGCTTGAAGCGTTCGGTCGCCAGGTCATCCGTGGCAGAGGGAGATGGAGGGATTTGCGCCATATTACACCTTGCCCAATTCAATGAGAATAGCAAAGAGCAGCCCGCCAGCCAGGAACAGGCTGCCAGCGGTCAGCAATATCCATTTGATCTTGCCAGGGACGGACTCGATCAACGAATAGAAGATGGGGGCAATGGTCAAGATCATCAACGCCAGCAGCAGACGCAGTGATTTGCTTGCCAGGGTATCTGCTTCTTGGAACTGGCCGTCATATTCCAGCTCTTTTTCCTTGGCGGCATCCGCCCAGCCTTCGCCGATCTCGCGCTGGACATTGTAACTGCCATCGCGGTTCATAAAGCGGGTCTGGACGAGAGGACGCGCGGCGTTGGCCAGGTTATTGGCGTCGGCCAATTGTTCGCTGAGCCAGGCGGCTTCTTCTTCGGAGGCGGCCTGCTGCAATTGACCTTCCAACAGCCCGGCCATGCGCCAGTTGCGCCAAAAGGCGACATAGGCGCCGTAGTTCTGGTAGGCATTAACCGCATTCAAGGTACGCGTCTCTTCCGCATTGACTGCGGCGCGCAGCCCGGCATAATCAGCATCACCGGAGGCGTCGTCGGCGACAGAGGCGCGCCAGGCCACCAGGCCGGCGATCATCGCCACCGCAGCAACTAAGATAGCCAAAAGCACTTCAAAGCGTTCATCTGCATCCATCTGCATGTTCTCCTTTACATAAAAGTATATCTTAATTTTTCAAACCCGCGATTCGATTCAGATACTATCGTAAGATTTACGGATAGACAACCACCTTTATGCTAAAATTCGGGTAAGTATTTTAAGGAGTGCCCTGCATGACTTTTCAGTTGCCTGAATGGCAAATTTTGCAGCAAATTGCCGGGCAGGCTCACCGCGCCGCAACTCTCGCTGCGCCCGATCTGGCCGGCGTCGCCTACGAACAGGCGCTCGCTGCTTATGAACAGGCCCTGTCTGCAGTCGTTGACCAAAGCGATGATCTGTATCGCGGCGCAACGCCAGACTCGCTCTGGACTGTCCAGGCCGCCCTGCGTTTGGGACGCGCCGAGTGTCAGTCGCGTCTCAGCGAGGCCGGGTTCATGCCAGCCGGCGCGGCGGTGGAGGATCTGCTGGCGCTGGCCCAAGAGGCTGCCGCCCAGGGGGATGTGAGGACGCGCGCCCTGGCGCTGGCGCAAGCTGCCGAGGGGCGCGCCCAGGCCGGGGATTTGTTGGAGGCGCTGACCCTGGGCGATGCTGCTTTGCCAGTGGCAGCCCGGGCCGGGGGGGAGACGCTGCGGACCGCGCGGCTGATGCTGGAATGGCTGCACAGCAAGGCAGCCCTGGCGCAGCAGGAGTCGCTGCTGGCGCAGCGTGAAAGCACAATGGCGCAGATTGACGCTGAACTGCAAACCTGCGCCCACAGCCTGGAACAGCGCGAGAATGAACTCAGCATCATCAATGATATTCAGCAAGGCCTGGCCTCGAAGCTGGGGTTTCAGGGGATCATTGAGATGATCGGGCAAAAGGTGGAGAAGATTTTCAACGCCGATGGGGCCGCCATCTGCTTGTATGAAGCGCCGCAGCAGCAGTTGCGTTTTCTCTATACCAGCCTGGGCGGACACCGCGCGCCGGAAAATGTAGCCCCTCTGGGCCATGGGTTGATTGCACAGGTGGTGCTCAACCGGCAGGCAATTCTCGTCGGGACATGGCGCGAGGCGATGCAGCGCGGCGGGATTGTGGCCGCCGTCGCCGATTCTGAAGAGGATAAGCGCAACGCTCAATCCTGTATGTATGTCCCGATGCTCAATGGGGGTGAGGTCATGGGCGTGATCCTGGTGCTGAATTACACCCCTCACCTGTACACACCCAATGATATGCGCCTGGTGCAGATGCTGGCCAATGGGATGAGCCTGGCGCTGGAGAATGCGCGCCTTTTCGAGGTAGTGCAGCAGGCCCGCGACGAAGCGGAAGCGGCTCGGCTTGAGGCGGAGGCCGCCACGCGCGCCAAGAGCGCCTTCCTGGCCACAATGAGTCACGAGATCCGCACCCCGATGAACGCGATCATTGGGATGAGCGGCCTGCTGCTGAATACGCAGCTCAATACGCAGCAGCAGGAATTCGCCGAGATCATCCGCCTCAGC
>CAIQJJ010000784.1 GCA_903872065.1 uncultured Anaerolineales bacterium
GCAGGCCCGCCGCGTCTCGCTGGGCGATCTGGAAGCGCAGGCGGCGCGTTTGCAGGCGGAAGCCAAAACGGCCATGTTGGTGGCCGTAGATGGGCAGGCGGCGGGCGTGATCGGCGTCGCCGATACCGTCAAAGAGGGTTCTGCCGAAGCCATCGCTTCTTTGCACCGCATTGGTTTGCGTGTAGCCATGATTACCGGCGACAACCGTCAGACCGCTGAGGCCATTGGCAAGCAGGTAGGCGTGGATACCATTCTGGCCGAGGTGCTGCCCGGCGATAAGGCTGCCCAGGTCAAAACCATGCAGTCTGCCGCAGAGTCAGCCCAGGTGGTGGCTATGGTAGGGGATGGCATCAACGACGCGCCGGCCCTGGCGCAGGCGGATGTGGGCATCGCCATCGGCACCGGCACCGATGTCGCCATGGCTGCCGCCCCTGTCACCCTGATCAGCGGCGATCTGCGCGGCGTGGCGCGCGCCATCCAGCTTTCGCGCCGCACCCTGAATACGATTAAACAAAATTTGTTTTGGGCGTTTTTCTACAACGTCATTTTAATCCCCGCCGCGGCGGCTGGCTGGCTAAATCCAATGTTGGCGGCCGGCGCTATGGCTTTTAGCAGCGTCTTTGTCGTGACCAACAGCCTGCGGCTGCGCGGCTATAGGCTCGAAAATTGAGGGTTCTGATGAAAAAGTTACAGTTTTTCTCTTTGGTTGTTCTCTTGTCCCTGGCGCTGGCCTCTTGCCAGTCGAACCAGCCGCCCACCGCCGCCTTGCCGGCCGGCAAAGCCTACTCCGAGGGCAAAGAAATCTATTTTATCCACACCGAGGCCTCGGCCCCAGAAGTGGCCGATAAGCTCACCAAGATGATGAATTCGCCGGTGCTGCTCGTCCCGGCCCTGGCGGAGGTCCCCGACAGCGCCCTGGCCAATGTTTACGTCTTCGAGAATGGCTTGAAAGGCAAAGGCCCTCTCGGTTTCCAGCCGGATGTCTTCGATAACCCGCCCGGTACCCCAGGCTACAGCCCGCTGCGCCGCATGAACATCGTCGCCTGGGCTGATCCCGCCAAATCCCGCGAATTAAAAACCGCCGCCGATGTGCTGGCGGCGGAAAAAGCCGGTGAATTGACCATTGCTCAACCAGGCGTCGTGATCAACATGCCCTTTGTCGTCTGGGACGGCGGCAAACGTTAAGCGTTCTCACGCATTCGCCTCCTGAAGCCTGAGGCATCCTGAGCTTGTCGAAGGATGTCGAAGGATGCCTTCAGGAGGCTTGTGCATCAGAACACCTCTTACTCTACCGTCACACTTTTCGCCAGGTTGCGCGGCTGATCCACATCCAAACCGCGCAGCGCCGCGATGTGGTAAGCCAGCAGTTGCAGCGGAATAACCGTCGTCACCGGACTGAGCATCCACGGCGTTTCAGGGATCGAAAGCGTATAATCGGCCAACCCGGCGATCTTTTCATCCCCATCGCAGGCGACCGCAATCACCATCCCCCCGCGTGATTTCGCTTGTTCGATCTGGCTGAGCATCTTATCGTACCACGGGTCGCGGGGGGCCAACACAATCACGGGCATGTCGCGGTCTATCAGCGCGATCGGCCCGTGTTTCATTTCTCCGGCCGGGTAGCCTTCGGCGTGGATGTAGGAGATTTCTTTGAGCTTGAGCGCCCCTTCATAAGCAATCGGCATATTGACGCCGCGCCCCAGGTACAGGCAGTGCTGGACGTTTTTTAACGCCCGCGCCACTTCTTTCACCTCCCCTTCGCGTTCCAGGCAAGTCCCGACCAGCGAGGGAATGCGGCTCAAGTCGGCGATGGCCTGGCGGCGGGTTTTCTCGTCAATCGTCCCGCGCAAATCGGCCAACAGCACAGCTAACATATACAGGTCTACCAGCGGGGCGGTGAAGGCTTTGGTTGAGGCCACGCCGATCTCCGGCCCGGTCTGCATGGAGATGAATCCGTCGGCGATCCGCATCGCCTGCGAGCCGATGGCGTTGACGATAGACCAAAGGCGCGCGCCTTTTTGTCGCGCTTCTTCCATTGCAGCCAGGGTGTCGGCCGTCTCGCCCGATTGGCTGATTGCCAATACCACTGTGTTGTGATCGACCAGCGGGTCGCGGTAGCGAAATTCCGAGGCAATATCCACTTCTACCGGGATGCGCGCCAGGCGTTCGATTAACACTTTCCCCACCATGCCGGCGTGACCGGCGGTGCCGCAAGCGGTGATCGTAATCTTGGAGATCGCCCGCGCTTGTTCGGTGGTTAATTTTAGGTCTGGCAGGCGGATGCGCCCACTCTCAAAATCTACCCGTCCGGCGATTGTATCCGTCAGCGAACGCACCTGCTCATGAATTTCTTTGAGCATGAAATGGCGGTATTCGCCTTTTTCGGCCGCAATCGGATCCCAGGCCACAGTATGAACCGTGTAAGCCGCGGGTTTGCCAGCCAAAGTTTGCACTTCCGCCCCCTGGCGCGTGATGACTGCCATCTGGCGCGACTCGAGAAAAGCCACCTTGCGAGTATGTTCCAAAATGGCTGGCATATCCGAAGCGACAAACATTTCGCCCTCGCCAAAGCCGATCACCACCCCGCCGGCGTTGCCGATGCGGGCGGCCACGATCTTATCCGGCTCGCGCGAAGAGAGCAGCACGATCCCGTGCGCTCCTTTGATCTGCTGCAGGGCTTTGCGCGCCGCTTCCACCAATCCCGTCTCACCCGACAGGTAGCGTTCCACCAGGTGAACGATGACTTCGGTATCGGTATCGGAATTGAACTTTGCCCCCTCAGCGGTCAATTCTTGGCGCAGCTCAAGATAGTTTTCAACGATGCCGTTATGCACCACCACTACCTCCCCCGTCATGCCCACATGCGGGTGCGCGTTGCGCGTACTGGGCTCGCCGTGCGTTGCCCAACGGGTATGCCCAATACCGGTATTGCCGCGAACCGGCGTTTCGTTGATCCGCGCGGCCAGGCGTCCCAGTTTTCCTACCTCGCGCCGCACCTCAATTTGACCATTTTGGATGACTGCCAGCCCGGCTGAATCATAGCCGCGATATTCTAGCCGGCGCAAGCCATTAAGAATGATCGGCGTCGCATCTTGCGCGCCGATATAACCGACGATCCCGCACATACTTGCGCCTCCTGATGATAGAATAGATGAAATTATACCGTAACTCCTACTCCAGAAAGGACCCTCGATGAATTCTAAACCTCAGCCGCAGTACGCCCAAAACAACGCCCTCTATCGCCATTCTACCGGTCACGGCGGCCTTTACTGCGAGGCCTGTCACGGATAGCACGCATGCCATTGCTCCGAGCATGCCAGCCGCGTGACGCGCTCAAGTTCAACAACCTGCAAGGGCATGGCGGGCCCATTGACACTTGCACCGTCTGCCATTTGACAACGCCAGAGACAGGCGGCCCTCACCAATAGAGCCGCCTGTTCCTGTTAGCTCGGATATCCACTGCCGATCGCTGCCTGGGTTGAGCGATGTTCATCCTCGTCTTCCAGGCGCGACCCGCACTCGCATGGCCGTCCGTCGTAACAATCCTGGCAGCAGTAGTGCTGCTTGTTAAGATAAAGCGGCGCCCAGGTGATCTCTACGCCACAGCCATTGCAATATACCGTGGTTTCAATCAGCGCCATGCTCGCCTCCTTTTATTTTTTGTGTTTGACCAATAGACCTGAGCAGCCGGCGTAATGGATCAATTTGCGCGAAACGCTGCCCAGCAGCCAGGCTTGCATCTGGTTTAAGCCGCGCGAGCCGGCGATGAACATATCAACCTGATTCTCCTGGAGATAGCGGATAATCTCGGTCGCGGCGTCGCCATTGAGCATAACGCTCTTGGCGTGATAGCCAGCCTTCTCCAGGTCGAGGACGGTGTGGTGCAGCAAGGTCTTGCCGTTTTCCTCTTGCTCTGCTTGCCAGGCAATGATCAATGCTTCATCGTCTGTCGTTGTCACCGGGATGCTCTCGGCCAGCACCGGCCAGTAACGCTCTGCTGCGGTGACGCGGGGCGGCGGCGGCAGAACGTGTACTACGCTGACCTCCACCCCTGCCGGCCAGGGGAAGCGTCCCAGGTATTCGCACGCGCTTTGGCTGTGCGGCGACCCATCAGTGATCAGCGCCACGCGGCGCAAGCCCTGGTAGGGGGCGCGCACCACCAGCACCGGACAATTGGCGTATTCGACAACCTGCTGTGCGACGCCGCCTAACAGAATGCCCAATGTGGAACGCAGCCCTTTGGCGCCCAACACAATCAAGTCAGGGTGGTGTTCGTCGGCGTAACGGGTCAGTTCGCTGGCCGGGTCGCCGTGCAGCAGGCCAGTCGAGGTCTGGATATCTTTGGCGCTCAGCATTTCCTGCGTCTTTTCCAGGATGGTCATCAACATATATTGGTGATGGGTGTGGCGTAAGTCATCTACCGCCAGGGCAGTCACCGTGCTTTGGGGCGATTCTTTCTGAGTGATCGGCAGACTGCTGAGCAGATGAATAGCAGCCATTGAATGCTCTGAGCCGTCCACCGCCAAAAAGATGTTCATGGGTTTTTTTACTGCTTCGGCAAACATAGGCGCCTCCTAAGGAGAATTTTGCATCCATTCAGTTTTTAAATGCTGTGCAATGGTGGGGATGACCGAACTGTTGGTCGGGTCTTGCAGCGCCTTTAACAGCGGGCGCATTCGCTCTTGCACCAGGTGGGATTGCATGGAATGGAACGTATGTCCGAAGGCTTGCAGGGTTGGCTGGCTCAGGTCGGGCCGGCACAAGGCTTGCAGCAGCATCGGCACGCACCTCTCGCCGAGATTGGCCAGGGCTTCGGCGCTGGCGCGCCGGATGGCTGCGTGCGCATCAAAGAGACCCTGCGTTACAATTTCTACGCCGCGCACGTCCCCCGTTTCTACCAGCACACAGGCGGCGTGCCAGCGGATATGTTCATCTGAGTGGTGTAGGGCTTCGTTCAACGCCGGCTTGATCGTCTCAGCCAGTTTTCGCAGCGCCCGTCCCGCCTCCTGGTGTAGTTCACCGCCCTCCATGCTCAAGATTTGGATCAGCAGTGGCCCACAGAGTGGATCATTAATCTGCGTCAAGGCCTCGATGGCGCGCAGTTGCCAGTTCAGTTCGCCCTGGTTGATCGTCTCAGCCAGAATCGGCAGCGTGCTCACATCGCCGCGCCGGCCGAGCAAATAAGCGGCGGCCTGGCGGATATGCGGCAGCGGATCGTTCATTCCTTTCTGCAGCACGTTGGACTTTAGCTCATTTTCTGTCGGGTGGACATCTTGCGAAAATGCCTGGATGATGCTCTCCTCCAGGCGCTGCACCGCCCCCGGGTCATTCAGCCGCAGGTCGGGGACGAATGATTTCCAGCAGTGTTCACCCAGGCAGTGCAGCATATTTTGCCACACCAGCGCCTCGCGGCATTCGTGTAAAGTTTCCAACATGATGCTGTGTAAATAGGGGTTGGCCGAACTGAGATAGAGAATAACTGTATGAACAGCCTCTTTATTCCCCTGGGTTGCAAGTTGCAGCAGCGCCGTCTCAGCCGTATGACGGGCAGTGTCACTTTGCGTGGTTAACATGGCTACCTCCTTTCCATAATCAGAGGGTCAATTGCCGTCTAGCCAACAGGCGGGGGGCTCACGTCAACAGTACTATCCTTATAGTACATAAAAAATACGCCGGAGTCAATCACCCTTTGCGCTTTTTTACACAATTCAGATAGCAAATCAAGCAATATCAATCTTCATTTCCGCGGTAAAATCTCTTTATGCCAGTCATTGAAGTTCAGCATTTACAGAAAACCTTTGTGACCAAAAGGAAGGCGGCCGGCCTGGCGGGCAGTTTGCGGGCTTTGCTGCGGCCTGAAATGGTTGAGACCCAGGCAGTGCGCGACCTCTCGTTTTCGATGGAGGCCGGGGAATTGGTCGGGTTTATTGGGCCGAATGGGGCCGGCAAGTCCACCACGATCAAAATATTAACCGGCATCCTTTACCCTACCCGCGGTTCGGCCAGTGTCTTAGGCTTCACCCCCTGGACTCAGCGCCGCCAGTTGGCCTATCAGATCGGCACAGTTTTTGGCCAGCGGCCTCAACTGTGGTATCACTTGCCGGCGTTGGATACTTTTTACCTGTTCGGCAAAATCTATGAATTGGATGACGCCGCCATTCGCCAGCGCATCGCTTTTTTGAGCGAGGCGTTTGAAATTGATGATCTGCTGGAGACCCCGGTGCGCAAGCTTTCGCTTGGCCAGCGGATGCGCTGCGAGGTAGCCGCCTCGCTGCTGCACCGGCCAAAGCTGATCCTGCTCGATGAGCCTTCGATCGGTCTGGATGTGGTCGCCAAACAGCGCATCCGCGACACGGTGAGGCGTATGAACGAGTTGGAGGGGGTGGGAGTCTTGTTGACCTCGCACGACGCCGGCGATATCGAGGCGCTCTGCCGCCGTGTGCTGGTGATCAACCACGGGCAGCTTGTTTATCAGGATAAAGTTTCCAACTTAAAGCGCCATTACCTGACCTCCAAACTGGTCGAGGTGCGTTACGCCGAACAAATTCCGGCGGATTTCACCATTCGCGGGGCTGAGACGATCAAAGTCGCCCGCGAGCGTTATGGGGCCAAGCTGCGCTTTGACACCCGCAGCACGCCCGTCGGCCAGGTGATCGCCCAACTGGCGGAAGCCGGCAGCCTGGTGGATGTCACCATCAGCGATCCCAGCCTGGAAGATGTCATTCGAACCATTTACCAACAAGAGACAGAGAGCGTATGAATTCTTTCACTTTACCCCTTGATGCTGATTCGGCGGCGCGGCTGCGCCAACCTGGCCCAACTCCCCTGCCCGGCGCAACCTGGTACATAGCGTCCAATCCCGGCGATGGGTTGAGCTATCGCTTTCCAGCCGGCGCCCTGGCCGAGATGCGTTACCTGACTGCTGATCTGCTCTTAGATGGGAAAAACCTGTGCACTTTCGTCATCATTCTGCAAGAAGGCGAAGACGGGCCAGCGTTTATCCTCTCGCAAGGCTTTCTCAACCAGTGCCAGGCGCGCATCCGCATGCCGCTGGAGGCGGTGAACCAGAACCGCTGGATGTATGACCGGGAAGGCGCCTGGTTAAAGCCGCGCTGCGGCGGCCAGCGCGTAGACCTGGCGAAGGTCGATCGCATGCGCTTTGAGATTGAGCGCCCCGCTTACAACTTGCAAGGGCCGCTGCCGGTGCGTTGGTGTCTCACAGATTTCGTCGCTGTCCTGGAGGAACCGGCGCGCTTGAGCGACCCCATTCTGCCGGCCGGGCCTCTGCTGGATGAACTGGGCCAATCCACCTTGCACGATTGGCCCGGCAAGGCGCGCAGTGTAGAGGAGGTCGCCCAGGGCTTGCAAGCGCAGTTGGCGGCTGCCCCATCCCACAAACTGCCGGAGGGCTGGTCGCGTTGGGGTGGTTGGCAGGGCCGCCGCTTGGAAGCGACTGGCTTCTTCCGCGTGGCCCAGGTGGATGATCGTTGGTGGCTGGTTGACCCCGATGGGTATGTCTTTTGGTCGGCTGGCATGGATTGCGTTAGCGTAGATACCGCCGCCAACTACACTGGCCTGGAAAGCGCCCTCGCCTGGCATCCTGATCCACAAGGGCCGTTTGCCGCCGTCTATGGCGCGCGCTACTCCACCGCCCCGCACATCAATTACCTGGCGGCCAATTTGATCCGCGCCTTTGGCGAGAACTGGCATGACCATTGGGCGACGATTGCCCTGGCCGAGCTGCGCCGCACTGGCTTCAATACCGTTGCCAATTGGTCGGAATGGCAGATCGCGCACGCCGCCCAATTCCCCTATGTTCGCCCGCTGCGCCCCAATTATGAAGGCATGCGCCTGGTCTATCGTGATTTTCCCGATGTGTTCGACCCGCAGTTCGAGCAGGTCTGCGCTGAGTACGCTGAACAGTTGCGCGAAACGCGCGATGATCCGGCGTTTATCGGGTATTTCTTGATGAATGAGCCTACCTGGGGCTTTTCTTCCGAGTCGCCGGCGGCTGGCATGTTGTTCAACGCCCCGGCCTGCCCCAGTCGTGCTGCTTTGAGCGATTTCCTGCGTGAAAAATACACCGGGGATGCCCCCCTCTCTGCTGCCTGGGGGATTGAAACCACTCTTGACGCCATCGCCGGCGATCACTGGCAGCATCCGCTGACGCCTGCCGCCCAGGCTGACCTGGACAATTTTAGCGCCCTTATGGTAGAGCGCTTCTTTGGCGGGCTCAGTCGCGCCTGCAAGTCTGTAGACCCCAACCACCTTAATCTGGGCATTCGCTATTACACAGTCCCGCCTGAATGGGCTTTGGCCGGGATGCGTCACTTTGATGTTTTCAGCATGAACTGCTATCGCTCGCGCCTGCCAGCCGAAGATATGGCGCGCATCAGCCAACTGCTGCAGCAGCCGGTTATGATCGGCGAGTGGCATTTCGGCGCGTTGGATGTGGGCCTGCCGGCCAGCGGCATCGGCCATGTGCCGACCCAGGCCGACCGCGGGCGGGCCTTTCGCTTCTATGTGGAGGACGCGGCTGCCAAACCCTGGTGCGTCGGCGTACATTACTTCATTCTATATGATCAATCGGCGTTGGGGCGTTTTGACGGCGAAAATTACAACATCGGTTTTCTCGATGTCTGCAACCGCCCTTACGAGGCGCTCGCCGCCGCAGCCCGCCAGGCGCATGAACATCTCTACGATGTCGCCAGCGGAGTGTCGGCCCCCTTCGACGATGCCCCCGAATACCTCCCCATGTTGTTCATGTAACAAAGGAAATTTTGCCATGACCCCCTATTTGGCTAAAGCAACGGGCGCGCTGGCGCACCTTGTCCATGAAGTTGATTTTTGCGTGATCGGCGGCGGGATGCCCGGCCTGGCCGCCGCCCTGGCTGCCGCACGGCATGGCGTCAAAGTGCTGTTGATGCAGGATCGGCCTGTCCTGGGCGGAAATGCTTCCTCCGAGTGTCGCGTCCACATTTGCGGCGCAGATATCCACAACACTCGCAAGAACATGCGTGAGACAGGCATCCTGGAAGAGATCCGCCTGGAAAACCTGGCGTGCAACCCCAACAAGAATTTCTCCATCTGGGATACCGTTTTGTATGAAAAAGCCAAAGCGGAGCCGAATCTCACCCTGCTGTTCAACTGTTCGTGCCTGGAGGCCGAAGTGACCGCCATCAGCGCTGAGGCGGCGCTTGAAACCGAGGGCTTCGCTGCCCACATCGTTTCGGTCACTGGCTGGCAGTTGACCACACAAACTTATCACACCGTGCGCGCCAGGATTTTCGCCGATTGTTCTGGCGACGCCATCCTCGCGCCTCTGACCGGCGCGGATTACCGCATGGGGCGCGAGGCGCGTCATGAATACCATGAAACCATCGCCCCTGAGGTCGCGGACGCCAATACGATGGGCATGACCTGCCTGTTTCAATCCCGCCTCTATCCCACCCCACAGCCCTTCACTCCGCCGCAGTGGAGCAACCGTTATGAACGCTGCGAAGATTTGCCCTACGGCGCCGGCGGGCATCTCTGGTGGCAGATGGGCTACTGGTGGGTCGAGTTGGGCGGCGAAGCCAATGCGATCCACGACACAGAACGCTTGCGCGACGAACTGCTCAAAGTGACCTATGGTGTTTGGGATCATATCAAGAATCACTGCTCGCAGCGCACGGCCGCCGAAAATTGGGCGCTGGAGTGGATCCAGTTCTTGCCGGCCAAGCGTGAGAGCCGCCGCTATGTAGGCGAGCACGTCCTCACACAGAACGATATTGAGGCCGAAGGCCGTTTTAGCGACCTGGTGGCCTACGGCGGCTGGAGCATGGACGATCATCACCCGGCCGGCTTTCACGCCGTCAAGATCGGCGCGCCGGCCACCATTTTCCACCCGGCCCCTTGTCCTTACGGCATTCCGTACCGTTCCCTCTATTCGCGCAATATTGCCAATCTGATGTTTGCCGGACGGGATGCTAGCTGCACGCACGCCGCCATGAGTTCCACGCGCGTCATGGGCACCGGCGTCAGCATGGGGCAGGCGGTAGGGACTGCCGCGGCGCTTGCCATTCACAAGGGATTGCTGCCGTCTGGCCTCAAGGCGCATACCCATGAACTGCAGCAGGCCTTGCTCAGGGATGACGCCTATCTGCCCTGGGTCAGGCAAGAATTTTCCGCCCTGACCCTTGCCGCCCATTTGGAGGCCTCACAAGGCGATCCGCAGCCGGTGCGCGATGGCGTCAACCGTCCGGTAGGGAGCGAGACGCATGCCTGGTTGTCGCATCCCGGCGATTGGATCGCCTACACCTTTCCGCGCACAGAGGTTGCTTCCGCCACCCTGATCCTCGATTCCGCCCTTGACCAAACCATTGCCCTCAGCCATCACCAGCCGGATGATCAATTGACCTCTCCGCCGGCGACTCTGCCCAAAGACTTCCATTTGGAAGGTTTGCTGGATGGACAGTGGTTCCCGCTGGACCCGCCGGCGCGCGGCAATCACCAACGCCTGGCGCGCCTCCCCCTTCACCGTCCACTGGAGGGCGTGCGCTACACTCTCGACGCCACCTGGGGCGCAGCGGAGAGCAAATTATTCGCTTTTTATCTTGATCAGGCATTATAATCTCACTGTTTGGACGCCGCTCCTGTTGTTCGCGCGCGAAAACCGAATTTCGGATCGATCGAAAAACCTTGCCCCTGGAGTCTGTTATGCTAACCCCTCGCCAACGTGTTCTGCAATCCCTCAATTTTCAACCTACTGACCGCGTCCCCAAAGATATTTGCGGGATGCGCTCCACCGCTATCAGCGCCTTTGCTTACCCGGCGCTGGTCGCCGCCCTGGGCCTTCCGCCGCGCCTGCCGCGCGTCGAAGATACCGGCCAAATGCTTGCCTTGCCCGACCTGGATGTGATGGATGCTTTGGGTACGGATGTTGTCACCATCCTCGACGGCGTGACCAACGCCTTTGATCAACCTGAATTGTGGCAAGAGTATGATTTTAATGGCCGCCTGCCGGCCAAAGTACGCTGGCCGGAGAACTTCCAGGCCCTCCCCGATGGTTCTATCTTGCAGCGCGGGCGTTCGCGCATGGTTTTAGGCTCTTATGTCTTCGATGATGAGCACGGCGGCCAGCCGCTTGATCTTTCCGCCGATCTCCCCAAGTTTAACTTGAAGGAATTCCGCCAACAGGTGCAGGATACTTTGATTCGTGACGAACAGGTGATCGCGCTGCGCGACCTGTGCCGCCGCGTCAGCGAGTCCACTGACCGCGCAATTTTCTTTAACGATGGGGCGGTGCAGGCCTGGATCGGCATTGCTGCCCATTCGGGCGTCGCCATCTTCCCCATGTTGTGCCTTACCGAGCCCGATTATGTGCTTGAACTGCACGAAATCGTCACCGAGCGCAGCCTGTACAATTTGCGCATGCTGCTGCCCGAAATTCGCGACTATGTAGATGTTCTGATGATGTCGGCCGACGATTGGGGAACGCAAAACAACCTCTTTGCCTCGCCCAAGATTTATCGCAAGCTCTTTTTGCCCTTTTACCAGCGTATCAACGCGGAAGCGAAGAAACACGCCCCCAACGCCAAGCGCTTTTTGCATTGCTGCGGCGCGGTCTACGATCTGATGGATCTGATCATTGAATCAGGTTTTGACATCCTCAACCCGGTGCAGTGGACGGCTGGCGGCCACAGCTACCAGGAATGGAAAGATAAAGCGCGCAACCGGATTGCTTTGTGGGGCGGCGGCGTCAATGCCCAGGCGACCCTGCCCTTGGGGACGGTGGAGGACGTGCGCGCCGAGGTTTCACAGATCGTACCTTACCTGGCCCAGGATGGCGGCTTTGTCTTTTGCAATATTCATAACATCCTGGCCGAAATCGCGCCCGAAAAAGTCATCGCCATGTTCCAGGCAGCCAGCCAGGGATAAAATCTTCTGGAGTTTTTTTTCATGCGCATCATGACCTTTAATATCCGCGGCGCGCTCTATGAAGACGGCTTGAATCATTGGCGGGAGCGCGCCTCCCTTAACCTGCGTACCCTTGCCCAGCATGTCCCCGATCTGCTTGGTTTGCAAGAGCCGCATCTTGAAAACATCAATGCCTATCGCCAGAACCTGGCCGGCTATGGCTTTGAATTGGGAACCCCCTATAACGACCATGATCCTTACCAATACACTGCCATTGGCTGGAACGCGCAGCATTTGCGCCTTCTGGAGAGCGGCGGTTTTTGGTTGAGTGAGACGCCTGAAGTGCATTCGCGTTCTTGGGAGACAAGGTGCATTCGCTCGGCGACCTGGGCCAGGTTTGAATGGCTGCCCACTGGCCTGATCTTTTTGCACTTGAACACGCACCTCGATCACGTCAGCGAACCGGCGCGCGTCGAAGGGGCGCGGCTGATCGTCCATCGCCTGAGCCAGATGGCGCAAGAACGCCTGCCCATGGTTGTGACCGGCGACTTTAATTGTCTGCCCGATTCACCCGCGTACCAGGTCTTTCAAACCGCCGGCTTTGTGGATACCTACCGCGCCCTGGACGGGAGCAGCCCGGCCAATACCTATCATGGTTTTCTCGGCCCGGCGTATGACCCCACGCCTGAAAACAGCGACCGCATTGACTGGATCCTCTTGCGCGGCTGGCAGGGGATTGCGCAGCTTCAAAGCTGTGAAATCTTGCGCGATGGCGAACCGCCGATTTTCCCCAGCGATCACTACCCCGTTATCGCTGATCTTAACCTCAATTTGTCTTGCGCATCAAGTTTTGGAACAGAGACCGGCGCCAATTTTCCCCTTTCAGATGCGCCAGATGTTGGCTGAAGCGCCCCGGCATCAAATCGAAGATTTGCGGCAAAGCATCTAACTTGCAGATGCGGTTGCTGGCCAGGTAATCGAGCCAATAGATCGAAACCGGCAGGCCGGGGAAGCTTTGTTCAAGGAAAATGGTCAGGATGCGCAGGTAAGCTGGCGGAATAGAGACCAGGCGGCGTTGGATATTGAGCGTTTCCATCACCAACTGGACAATTTGCTGAAAGGGCAAAAATTCTGGCCCGCCTACCTCGAACACCTGGTTGCGGGCGGCGTTGTTATCCAGCGCCCATACCAGCGAGGTTGCCAGATCTTCTACCCATAGGGGTTGCAGTAGCATACTTCCCTCCCCCGGAAGCAGAAAGACCAGCGGGAAGGCGTGCAGCAGACGCGCCAGCCCGCTGGTGAAGCTGTCCCCTTTGCCGTAGACAATCCCAGAGCGCAAAATGGTGTAATCAATCCCGCTGCGCCGCACATACTCCTCCGCAATCCCCTTAGCCTTCAGCACCGGGTAAGCGGAAGCGCGATCGGCGCCCAGGTGGCTGACCATGAACAAGCGTTTAACGTTCGCCTCGCCGGCTGCACGGGTTACTGCCTGGGCGCTTTGAATATCTGTTTGCAGTAGGTTGGCTCGCACCCCGCGCCATTCCCCGCCGATCAAGTGATAAACCGTCTCCACGTCTACCATTGCTGAGCGCAAGCCGCGGCTGTCGTTCAGACTGCATATTGCCGCCTCTACCGGAATGCCGCGCGGCAAATTCGGCGACTGATTGGAAGGGCGAATGAGCAGCCTCACCGGGTAGTTTGCTTCCACCAGTTGCCGGACTAACGCCCGGCCGATAAAACCTGTGCCGCCAGTAATCAGAATCATTGTCACGATTATAATCTGTAATATAATGCGTGTATGACATCCATGAATGCACTTTGGCTCGAAAATCAACAATTATCTTACCGCACAGATGTGACTCTCCCATTGCGCCGGGCAGGTGAAGCATTGGTGCGTGTTCATTTGGCCGGCGTTTGCAATACCGACCTCGAATTGGTGAAAGGCTACTATTCGTTTAGCGGCATCCCCGGCCACGAATTTGTCGGCGTAGTCACAGATGCCGACGATTCCACCTGGATTGGGCGACGGGTAGTGGGAGAGATTAACGCTGCTTGTGGTGATTGTTTCAACTGCCGCGCCGGACGGCCTACTCATTGTGAGCGCCGCACAGTCTTAGGTATTCTCAACCGTTGGGGCGCTTTTGCCGAATACCTTACCCTGCCTCTGCAAAACTTGCATCCTGTTCCCGATCACATCTCTGATGAAGCGGCTGTTTTCACTGAACCCCTGGCCGCAGCCCTGGAGATTCAACAGCAGGTGCAAATTCATCCCGCCGACCGCGTCTTGGTGATCGGCGCGGGGCGCCTGGGAATGCTCATCGCTTTTTCTTTGGCCCTCACCGGCTGTGATTTGCATGTTGTTGTGCGTCATGCCTGGCAGCAGGAGATGCTATCTGCTCAACATATTAAGACATTGCGTGAAAATGAGATCCCACAGCGCTGCATGGATTTGGTGGTGGATGCGGCCGGTACTCCGGATGGTTTTCACCTGGCGCACAAAGCCGTGCGACCGCGCGGCGTGTTGGCATTAAAAAGCACCTATCATGGGCCGATTACGGTAGATTTTTCTGCTATAGTGGTAGATGAAATCACTTTGATTGGCTCGCGCTGCGGTCCCTTTGAGCCGGCTTTGCGTTTGATGGCAAAAGGCCTGGTAGACCCTCGTCCCCTGATCGCCGCCCGTTATCCCCTGGCAGGCGGCATTGCTGCTTTTGAATATGCAGCCCGGCCAGGGGTGTTGAAGGTCCTCTTGCGCTTTTAAAGATCACCCCTGTTTTTCAAACGGCACTTTTACCCTGAAAGTTGTGCCAACCCCTACTTCGCTTTCTACCTCGATCTTCCCATTGTGGATCTCGACAATCCGCTTGCAAATGGAAAGCCCAAGCCCTGTGCCGCTGGCTAGTTTTTCACTGCCTGGCACACGGTAAAATTTTTGGAACAGGTTACTCATCGCCGCGGCCGGGATGCCCGGCCCAGTGTCGCTGACCCCAATCCAGGCTTCGTTTCCTTCTTGGGTTGCTTTGATCACGATCTTTCCATCGGGCGAGTTATATTTGATGGCATTGCTGATCAAATTGAGAAAAACTTGCTTCATTTTATCGTGATCGATTTGCAAGGGGGGAAATTCCTTGTCTATCTCTATGATCATCGTGATGCCCCGTTCATTTGCTTTGCCTTGCATCACTCCCAGGCAATCTTCTAGTAATTTTGCCAGGTCACAGGCCTCTGGGCGGAATTGCGCCCGCCCCGATTCCAGGCGCGCCAAGTCTAAGAAAGTGGTGGTCAGCTCTGACAGCCGCATCGTCTCCGACCGGATGGTATCCACCAGGCGTTGGCGCTGCTCAGATTCCAGGCTCGGCCGCGCCAGGAGATAGGCGGCGGTGTTGAGCGAGGCCATCGGCGTGCGCAGTTCATGCACCAATTCCGCGATTAAATCGGATTGTTGGAACAAGCGCGCATTTTCGATCGCCACCGCCGCCTGCGCCCCTAAGGCCATTAAGATGGTTTTGTCTTCGTCAGTAAATTCTCCACTGCACTTATTGATGGCTTCCAGCACGCCAACCACCTTGTCTTTGTGGATCAAAGGGACGCCCAGCAGCGAGCGGGTCTCCAGGTTGGTCAGCGCGCTGACCTTTTTAAATAGGCGTTCATCTGCGCGCGCGTCGGATAGCGTCAGGGGTTGGCGGTTGGTGATAATCCAGCCAGCGATGCTTGAATCCACAGGTACCGCTACCGCTTGCATCACCAGGGGATCCAGGTTGGTGGCAGCGACAAAATAAAGTTCACGTTTCACCTGATCATATAACAGGATTGAGGCCTCTTGAGTGTCGCACAGATCCGCCGCGTCGCGTACCAAACGGGTCAACAGTACGCGTAAATCCAGCGTGGAAGCCAGATCGAGTGAAAGTTCAATGAGGCGTTGGAAACGCTTAATAAGTTCTGACGATTTTCGTTTCATGCCTTTTTAGGAATATCTTTCATGATCAACTCAGCCATACGGCCAAATTGCTGGGAGGTCAGGTTGTCGGGATACAAAGCAACCAGAGGGGTTCCGTTGCGGGCCGCTTGATACATTACTTCGGGCGCTGGGGTGAACACCAGGGCAATCGAGGCGCGCAACTGTTCTTGCACTTGCGTCAACGTGAGCTGCATCTCCAACCTGTGGCGATTATAAAGCACAATTAGCAAACGCTCCTCGCCAAAACCGCGGTTGGCTAACTCGTCAAGCAGGGCGCGGGTGCGTAAAAGCGTGCCAGGCGCCGCCTCAACTGCTACGATCACCTGATCGCACAAACCAAGCACCCGATCGCTGATGGGAGAGATGCCTGGCCCCAGATCCAGCGCGGCAACACTCGCGATGTGCGTCAGATGGTTGGTGATTGCATCGAAGCTTTCTCCCGCCAGCATATAGCGCGCGTCCGCCGGCTGGAAGCTTGACAGCAGCAAGCGGACTCTGGAACTGCTGTGCGTCACCAGTTCGGTTTCGATATCCGCCGAAGTCAGGTCCTTGGGCTTCTTTTGCAATAATCGCAGCAAACCCTCTGGTCGGTTATATCCTAAGTCAAGTCCTATGCTGCCATGCCCTGGCCTGTATTCTGCAACCACCACTTCCTTCTGGGTGCGGTTTGATAGACTGATACCCAGGTTGAGCGTCAGGGTGGAGATGCCAAGTCCACCTTTGGCTGCGATGATCCCGATCGCCCGGCCGCGGTCGCTTCCAAGCGAACTGGACGCGACGGCCGGCAGGCGTCCTTTCATGCTGCGCGCCAGCACCGCCTTCACATGCGCAAAAAGCTCACGCGGCTGGGTTGGCTTTGTCAGATAATCGTCGGCGCCGGCTTCAAAACCGGTGACTTTATCATCTACCTGGGTCTTTGCCGTGAACATGATAATCGGAATGGTGTTGGTTTGCGTGTCTGCTCGCAGGCGGCGAGTGACTTCATAACCATCCATATCCGGCATCATGACATCTAGCAGGATCAGATCGGGTTTTTCCGCATGCGCCATTTGAAGCGCTTGCTGTCCATTACTGGCTGCTACAATCTGATACCCCTGACGTTGTAACATTAACCCAACCAGGCGTAATGTATCAATGTCGTCATCTACAACCAAGATTTTTTCTGCCATATTTTGTGCTCCTTGCCATGCAAGCCAAATAATAATTCCTTGCAGTGCAAGCTATAATGCAAGTTATAATGCCTTTGTGTTACTTGATTACCTTACTCTAATTTTACAACAAGATTGCATCCTTGACCCTACCAAACCTGTGTTAATTGGCGTTTCTGGTGGGCCAGATAGCCTGTCTTTGCTCGATTTGTTCATCAGGATCGGTTTGCCAGTGATTGCCGCGCATGTCAACCATCATTTGCGCATCGAATCTGATGATGAAGCGCTTTTTGTCAAACATTTCGCCGAGGGTCGCCAGATACCATATCTTGCTGCGGAGCTAGATGTGCGCGCGTATGCCCAATCTTACCAGCTTTCTCTCGAAGAAGCAGCGCGCATCTTGCGTTATCGCTTCCTATTTTCCCAGGCAGAGCAGAATCGCGCCCAGGCTGTGGCGGTGGCGCATACAGCAGATGATCAGGTGGAGACGCTTTTGATGCATCTGCTGCGCGGCGCTGGATTGGCAGGCTTGCGCGGCATGCCTGTACGGGCTTTGCCGAACGCGTGGAGTCAAACCATCCCCTTGCTGCGTCCTTTGCTAGGGGTGTGGCGCAGCGAGATCATGGCATATTGCGCCGAACGTGGCTTGACGCCTGTCTTCGATCGTACAAACCTGGATACCACCTACTTTCGCAACCGCTTGCGCCATGAATTGATCCCTACACTCGAAACCTATAATCCGCAGGCGCGCCGCTTGTTGTGGCGCACCGCCCATACCCTGGCTGATGATTATGCAGTCATTGAGGCGCAAGTAGAAGCCGCCTGGCAGGCTTGTTTTCTGGCCCAGGCTGTCGGCTGTATTGCTCTGGATGTGGAAGCGTTGCAGCGGTATCCTATAGGAATACAGCGCCATCTCTGCCGCCGCGCCATCGCTGGCTTGCGTCCCACTCTGCGCGATATTGATTATGAAACCGTGGTTGCCATGCTGGAGTTTTTTGCCCATCCAACTCGCTCCGGGCAGCGCGAACTGGCAGCCGGCTTGCGTTTGCTATGGGAAACATCTGGCGGACAGGCGCGTGTATGGCTGGCTGGTTGGGAGGCCGAACTGCCCGGCCTGGAGTATCCCTCTATGACCGGCGCGCCTCAGTCATTATCTGTTCCAGGCAGCATCTCCCTGGATGGGGAGTGGCGTCTTTCGGCAGAGGTGGTCGCAGAGGCTTCCGCTTTTTTTTCGCCGTCTCCATTGTGGGTGGACAACCCCGATCCTTTCCAGGCCTGGATATCTTTGGATGATCCAAGTTTGCTCCTGCGCACTTATCGTCCCGGCGATCGTTTTGCGCCCTTGGGCATGGGTGGGCATTCGCTGAAATTGAGCGACCTGTTTATTAACCACAAGCTGCCACGGCGTGCAAGAGCGACCTGGCCTCTGGTATGCGCTGGCGAGCAAATCATTTGGGCGCCTGGCATTCGGCTTGGGCATGCAGTTCGCCTGACCGACCAATCGCTGCGGGTCGTCAAATTGCGCCTTTATAGGGAGACTCAACGCTAGATGGGCAAAATGACATGAAAGCGGCTGCCGGGGCAGCGTTTTTCATCATGCCCTTCGCTTTCAACCCAGATGCGCCCATTATGCGCCAGAACTATCCCGCGCGCGATCGCCAGCCCCAAACCAGGCCCGCCGCCTTTGAAATTGATCTTGCCCGATGAGTGCAGCGCTAATTCGCCAGTCTGATAAAATTTATTAAAGATCAGTTCTTGCTGATCCGGATCAATCCCAATTCCGCTATCTTTGACAGTAATTTGAACACAGTCTCCCAACACTTTATCGTGAATTTGACGGCCTGACACCGTGACCAGGCCGCCATTGGGTGTATATTTGATCGCATTGCTGATCAAATGATGAAAGACTTTAAGCAGCAAAGTGGCGTCGGCGCGAATTTTGGGAAGATCATTCAGATCGTGCATTTCGAATCGGATTTTTCTTCGCGTAAACGCTTCGCCCAGGTCAGCGGCAATGTGTTTAATAAGCGAGGACAGGTTTGTAAAGTCTAAATGAGGGGTAAGCGTCTGATTTTCAATCCGCGCCACATCCAACATGCTGTTGACAATTTCTTGCAGGCGTTCTGCGCCAGTCATGACGCCTCGCAACGATTCAGTCAGGTAAGACCTTTCAAGGATCGCGGGATCCTTTTCAAGCATGCTGGTGTAACCTTTCATCACAGTGAGAGGAGTGCGCAGCTCATGCGCCGCGACGCTGATAAAATCTGACTTTTGCCGGTCCAGGCGTTCTAAGGATTGCAAGGCTTTGTTCAGTTCATCGGTTCGCCGGTTCACTTGCTCCTCAAGTTGTTGGTTAAAACGGGTGAGCCTTTCATAAAGATGTGCATTTTCAATCGCAATCGCAGCTTGCAGAGCAAAAGTAGAGACCAGCAAGGAATCATCGTGGGTAAAGGCCCCGGCGTCCCGTCGAGTTAGCGAGATCATCCCAATGATCCGATTGCGTGAAAAGATGGGAGTGCCCATCCATGAACGATTGATCGGCA
The DNA here is from genome assembly GCA_903872065.1 of uncultured Anaerolineales bacterium. Lineage (GTDB taxonomy): Bacteria > Chloroflexota > Anaerolineae > Anaerolineales > UBA4823 > CAIQJJ01. The sequence goes on from CAIQJJ010000784.1 coordinate 19,548, forward strand.
GCCAGGAAACTTGCTGCCATCCTGAAATTTGCGTGACATCATCCATGATCACAGGCTTTCCTGCATTAATCACCTGTTCGTAAACATCCCCCTCGCGAATCGAAATGCGCAGTTGCTTGGCGCGCGAATCTGAGGGAAAGCCTTGTTGGGCAACGATACGCAGGGCATTATTATCCTCCAGCATCAACGATCCGCGTTCGTAAGGGACAACCAGGTTTAGCTGCGCCAAAATCAAAGTCGGCACTTCATCCGGTTGAAAATCGCCGGTCAATTTGCGCCCGGCTTGCACCAAAATTTCAGCTACCCGACGGCGTGCGATTTCTTCCTGGTGCAGGCGGGTGGTCTCGAAAACCGCCGCGCTGGTATAAGCCAGTGTGACGACCACATTGAGATCGGATTTACGAAAGCGCTTGTCTCCGCGATTTGAAATCACCACAGTTCCCAGTACCTTGCCGTCTATTTTGAGCGGCGCAATCATCTGGGAAATAGGATCATCATTTGCAATCAACATTGTCCTATTCAGTTCTTCCCTGTCCTGCTTCGTGTTGCGTCCTTCGTCTGGGTCAATGTCGCCGTTCACCAGGATGGGCTGTCCTGTTCGGTAGGCTGTGTTGCTGTAACTATTATTCCAGGCCTTGTAGTTGGTCTCTAATGTCCCTACCACGCGTCCCTGGTCAAATTCCAGGGCAATTCTTTTGCGCGCGGCATCTATCAGATAAATCTGCAATTTTTCAAACGGGATGATCTGCTGAAGCTGGGTCATGAAGCGTTGACAAGTCTCCACATCGTCACTCGCCGCAAGAATCTCGCGGATAGCAATCATCACTAGTTCAGCAAAACTGTCTTGATTGGTTGACCTCGGTTCGACTGTCATTACAATTTGCCTCAAATAGATTGAACTTTGTGAGCAATTCTAATCCCAACTGGCGCTGCTTTCCAGCAAAAGCGCATTAATTTGGTAATTTTACAAGTGGTATAATGCACCAACATTAACCTTGGAAAGGATCTTTGTTTTATGTCCAGTCAAGTATTTTATGGTTCTCCTCGTCAGGCGCGTTTGGAGGCGGAAGAGACTTTGCCCGCCAAGCTCGACCTGATTCTTGAGAAACTGAACGTTCGTGATCGGGTGAAGGATGAAAAGGTAGCCATCAAACTACATGTCGGTAACAATATCGGCTACTCGACGGTGCATCCCGTGTTTGTGCGTAAGGTCGTCCAGGCAGTAAAAGATGGCGGCGGTTTTCCTTTCGTCATTGATGTAGCTTGGGACGTCAGGGGAGTTGAGGCTCGCGGCTATGCTTCTGAAGTCATCGGCTGCCCGGTATACCCGGCGGCCGGGCCAGACGAGAAGTATGCTTACTCCCATAAGCGACCTTTTAAGAATATCCAGGAATGGAAGGTTGCCGGCATGGTTGAGGACGCTTCGTTCTTGCTGAATTTTGCTCACGCCAAAGGTCATCCATCGTGCGGTTATGGCGGGGCGATTAAGAACCTGGCTTTAGGTTGTATGACTGGCCCTACTCGCAGCGCGATCCATGATACGATGCAGTTTGACCAGTATTGGTTTGCAGAAAAATGCCCCGATGACGCCGTTCGTCAAAAGGTGATCGATTCTTGTCCTTTTGGCGCACTGGTACAGGATAAGCGCGATCCCAAAGGGGTTCACATGCACTTTGAGCAGTGCAATCAATGCGGGCGCTGTTTGCAAGTGGCGCCGGCCGGCAGCCTGAAGATTGATCCGGTGAATTTTCAAGCCTTTCACGAAGCCTGCGCCATCAGCGCCGGCGAAACTCTGTCAACCTTCGCCCCAGGCAAAGCCATCCACCTGGTGCTGGCTACCCACATGACGCCGGTGTGCGATTGCTTTGGTTTTACCAGCATGCCGATCCTGCCTGATGCGGGCATCTTTGGCTCCGATGATATTGTCGCCGTCGAAGAGGCTGTACTGGATAAAATCGCTGAAACGCGCCTGATCGAAGAGAATATCCCCACTTCGATGGAAGTTCACACCCGACAAGGACATCCGCTTCAATGGCTGCATGGGCCGATCAAGAACCCTTACAAAGTGCTTGAATATGCCGCCGCGCTGGGGCTTGGCTCTCGCCAATATGAGTTGGTAGATGTGCTTCCAGTAGTCAAAATTGAGCGTTCAACAATGGCTTATATCAAAGCCCAATAATTCCCTCTGCAAGCATGGTAAACACCGGCGCTTTCACCAGCGCCGGTGCGGTTTAATCAACTGGCATCCAGATGGTAAATCGGCTGCCTTTGCCCGGTTCGCTATCCATCGTGATGTGACCTTTATGCGCCTCAACCGCTTGTTTCGCGATGGATAACCCTAGACCTAGCCCACGGAAGATATAGCCGCCCATTTGATCCAACCGGAAATACCGGTCAAAGATATGAGGTTGAGCGTCATAGGGAATCCCCAAACCATGATCCTGAATGATCACCCACTGCTTTGTCGCCGCGCAGCCCACTGTGATCATGACATTCCCACCTTCGGGGCTGAATTTAATCGCGTTATCAATCAACGCCGCGATGGCGCGGCCCAGGCTGCGCGCGTCTGCTTGAACTTGCGGCAGGCGCACTGGCGCTTCAAGCTTTAATTGGACATTGTTTTGTGCGGCGCGCCCTTTTAAAAGATCAATTTGAGCCTTGACCAATATCGCCAGATCCACTGCTTGCAGGTCAGGCAAGATAATTTCCATCTCTTGCAAAAAGAGAATGTCATTGACCAGTGAGATAATTTCCTGCACATTGCGCGTCATCGCCTCTAATGCGTTTTGCAGCGCGCCAGCGGTGAGCGAGCCTTTGTGGATCAATTGCAAAAAGCCATTCACAGTGGTCAAGGGGGTGCGCAATTCATGAGCAACGGCGCTTAAAAATGCACTGCGGGCATATTCCTGTTCAGCCAATTGCTGATAGGTATTGGCCAGTTCAGCCGCCTTAATCCTTAAATCATCAATCGCCATCTGATCATTTTCGCGCAGACGGCGGCTTACCGCGCGAATAATCGCCAGCGAAATGCTGGAACTGCGCTCTAAAAGGCTGTTGAAAGCATCTTTGGTAATTTCAAGCAAGCGCGTGTGAGTGATTGCCGTAATCGTCGCTGCCCGCGGTGCATTGTGAATGAGCGCCATTTCGCCAAAAAAATCGCCCGCTTTGAGAGTGGTTAATAAGCGTTCTTCCACCTCGTTAATCGTCTTGCTGGCTTTAACCTGCCCCTCCAAAATAATGTAAAACGTCGTCCCATATTCATCTTCACGGCATAGTACAGTTCCGGGGGGAACTGTAATTTGCCGTCCGGAATCGATCATTTCTCTGGCAGTCTCTTTGCCGATGCCGGGGAAAGCGCGTTCGAGCATGGTTTGGGCTTCATTCATTGCGAACCCTCCTCTGATAAAACACTAACTGCGTGCTGCCATATAGTCGTTGATCAAATTCATCCAGCGACTCCAGTTCTAACTTTTCATATTCTGTCGGGTGAATTTGGGCGATCACCCAGGCGTCATCGCTTAGCCAGTCAGGGTGTGTATCTATCGCCAGCAGGGCTTGTTTCCACATCCCTTTATATTGTGGAGGCGCCACATAGAGATAATCGAACTGCCGGTCAGCCCTTTGTTCAATAAGCGTAAAAGCATCCCCCCGTATCACTTCGGCGTTTTCTGCCAGGTTACAATGTTCCAGGTTTGCCCGGATGGTCTGGATGGGCGAGCGATTGAGATCAACAAAGCGGACAAACGCCGCGCCGCGGCTGAGCGCCTCAATCCCTACCGCGCCTGTTCCCCCAAATAAGTCGAGCAGACTCGCGCCGGCGATATCTGGGCCAATGATATTAAAAAGAGACTCTTTTACCTGATCGGTAATCGGACGGGTGGTATCCCCCGCCGCCACACGCAGTTTTCGCCCGCGCGCGGTTCCAGAAATGACACGTAAAAGGCCGTTCAAGGTTGTCTCAGGGGGCTATTCCCTGCCTCCTTGACTTTTCTCGCTGACGCTGCGCCGCACTGCGGCCAGGTTGGCGCGCGGCGCAATGATCGGCGTGACACAGCCTGTTCCCAGGATAATGCGCTGACCATTGGTGGCTTGCAGCGCGGTCTGCGCCTCGGCTTGCACACTTTGGGGCGTTCCTAGCACAACCGTCTCGCGCCGCAGTCCACCGCAAACGACCCCTTTGAAGCGCTGCTGCGCTTCGTGTAATGATGGCGCAGTGTCACGGTCATGCCAGTTGATCGCCGCGATCGGGTAATCCAAAAAGCGGTCAAACATGACTTCTTCGCCGTGCAGGTGGAGCATGTTCAACCAGAGGCTTTGCGCTGGCTCAAGTACTTGCAAGTCATAAGGACGGCCAAATTCTGCATACTCTCCCTCGGTCAACAGCCCATATTGGGCATGCTGCACCGCAAAAAACACCCCGGCAATCCCTGTTTGCCGCGCAGCTTCCACAAAGCGCCGCGTGGTTTCAGTAATGGTCTTCAACCCGGCATGGACGGCTTCGGGGTAGCGGCGGAGGTGGAAGGTCAGATTGTTTTTCCCCACCAGGTTTTTGGCCTGGGATAAGGGATTGAAAATAGTTTGTAGAATCGGCGTCTGTGGGTCGAGTTTGTCGGCAATCTGGCGCAAACATTCAAGCTGCGCCGCCAGGCGCGGCGCAGCGCCAGGATCCAGCGGGCGCAAGCGCAGCCAGTCCTCAGGCGATTGGATCGCCGCGTGAGTGTACTCGCGCGTCCCTTCAGGATTGCCGCGCCATTCATCCGTGACGCCCCAATCTTTCAAACAAAAAGACGAGGCCGGGGTCACTTTCACCAGGTCAAAATCCCATTGCGCCTGATAATCTAAGACCGCCTCTGCCAGCAACTGGGGGTCTTGATCATCCACCGGAAAGTGCCGCCACAATGCAACCGGCGCCCGGTCTAAGGGCATCCTTGCCAGGCAGGCCTCCAGGCGTTGGCGGTGAGTCAATTCTGGTTTCATTGGGAGCCTCCTGGAAGATAACGTTTGACCATTTCGCTCAATTGGGTTTCTTCAGCCACCTGGGCGGCGAAGTAATCCCTCATGAAATCCGAACGGCGTAAACGTAAAGTCATTGCCGCCACTCCACTCAAATCCTCTGCGTTGACTTCAAGCCGCCCATCCGCTGCGGCATAAGCGCGCGCAGCCTCAAACAGCGTGATTTCTGCCCGCAGCGAATCGATCTGCATTGCCTGCACCAGCGCCAACCCCAACCGCGCGACTGGTTCAGGCAGTGTGACTTTGGGCATCCGGTTGCGCGCCTCTTGAATTTCCGCGCTGGCCACCAGGGTATCTTGCGTATATTCAAGCACTACCTGGCGCGGGCGAGTCAAGTACGCGTGGACGCGCCGGTAGGCTTCCAGGCGATCCTCAACGTCTGTCAACCCGTGGACAATCACCCGCAAGCCAAAACGATCCATAATTTGAGGTCTGAGGCGGCCCTCTTCGGGATTCATCGAGCCGATCATGACAAAGCGCGCCCGGTAAGTAGATGCCACTGGCCCGCGGCGCACGGTATAACTGCCCTGCGCGGCGGCGTCAAGGATGGCGTCCACAATTTCATCCGGCAGCAAATTGACCTCATCCACATACAACAAATTGCGATCGGCTTGCGCCAGAATACCCCGCTGCACACGCATACGCGCGTGTAAGGCTGCCCGTTCGTCAATCCCGCCGACGACATCTTCTAAGCGTGAGTTGAGCGGGAGTTCCACCAGGCGCACCGCATCCATTTTGGCGAGCGGCTCGCCCATGCCATACTTGTGGGCGCAATCTGGACAAACCGCGTCGATCCCCCCGGTTTCAATGTCTTCCGGCATACAGCCAAAGTAACATAAACTGCGCGGCGTTTGAGGCAGCAGATTGGCAAGACTGCGCACGGCGGTGGTTTTGCCAGTCCCGCGCGGCCCAATCAGCAGCACACCGCCGATATTTGGATTAATCAAGGAAATAAGCAAGGCCAGCTTCATCTCGGCTTGCCCAACCAGCGCCAGGAAGGGAAATGGCAATTTCTCCGCCAGGCCAGCATCCCCTTCAGCACTGAGTGAGCGCATCCCCCGACCGGCAACCCGATCGATGAGTTCGCGCAGCGACCGGATGCCCCCGGTTGTTTCCCCTTGAGGTGGCTTTTCTTCATCATCTGGAAGAATGGGTGTAGGTTCGTCAGTCATAACTTGCTCACTTTCTTTAGTAGTCCAGATCCTCACGCAAGTCGCCAAAGTCAATCGGCGGTAGTAAATCGGGCATATCTTTGAGCACATCTATGGTGCCGTAGTTTAACTCAGCCATCAAGGGTGCAAGCGGCGCGTTGGCCGGCGGGCGGATCGTTGTGGGCTTTTCGGGGGGCTTGCGTCTTGGGCGGTCGTAAGCATCGGCGGCTTTGCGCAGGATGCGCGGCTCATTGGTTAAATACCCAACATATTGCCCATGCACCGAATAGACTTCTCGTTGTGACGTTACCCAGCCAATCCATTCGCCTTGCAAATTGTGAAGATTCGGGTAGACAAGATAAGCTCCCACGTCGCCGTGGCTTGTATAAACGGGGATGATTATTGGCGCTGGCATATTACACTCATTATACAGAGATTTGAAAGGATGATCATGTAATTAGCGTAAAACGATCGAAAGCTGACGATATTTTACTTGACATCATTGTAGGTGATGTAGCGGTTGACAAAAAAGTTCCAAAACATCACCACGAGCACGGCAATTGCCAGAGTGATATTTTTTCCCAAGAAATCGGGGCTGAAGACTGGCAGCGACAGCCGGTTAAAAAAGCGGATCATTGGCGGTTCGAGAAACTTTAGCAGCGGCACGCGAATCACCAGGCCAGTGACACTGACAACGGCAAACGTAGCAAACTGTTTGACCAGCGGTTTAGAGCGCGAGTCGGGATATGTCCAGTAGCGATTCCAGACAAAATTGCTGATAATTGCCGCGATAAAAGAGATTGTTCCGGCAATGACCAGGGGGACGCGAAAAGCATATACAAGCAGGTTTGCCACGCCGAAGTCAACCACGGCGCCGATAAGCCCTACTACCGCGAAACGCAAAAAGCGTCCGCGTTCACGAGGATCTGTAATTAGTTGAGTCATTCCGCCTCCATTTTCTGACGAAAGTAAGCGATAGTGCGTTGTAAGCCCTCTTCAAGGGCGATTTTAGGTTCCCAATGTAAAATGGCGCGCGCACGCGTAATATCAGGGCGGCGGCGTTGGGGATCGTTGCCAATGCGGCTCTCAGGCTTAAAGATCACCCCCGCTGGATTATTTGTCAAGCGGTTGATTGTGTGGGCAAATTCGAGAATTGTGGTTTCAACGGGATTGCCGACGTTGACGGGATCATGCTCATCAGAATAGAGCAAGGCTGCAATGCCATCCACCAAATCATCCACGTAACAAAAGCTGCGGGTTTGCAGCCCGTCGCCATAAACGGTGAGCGGCTCGCCGCGCAGGGCCTGCTGCATAAAGTTGGGCACCACCCGTCCGTCATCTATGTGCATACGCGGGCCATACGTGTTGAAAATGCGGATAATCCGCGTGTCAATGCTATGGTAGCGATGGTAGGCCATCGTCAGCGCCTCCGCGAAGCGTTTGGCCTCGTCATAGACGGAACGCGCCCCAATTGGATCCACGTGTCCCCAATAACTTTCGGTTTGAGGGTGTTCTAGCGGATCGCCGTAGATTTCACTGGTGGAGGCCAACAGAAAACGCGCCTTTTGCGCTCGCGCGACCCCCAACGTGTTGTGCGTTCCCAATGCGCCGGCTTTCATCGTTTGGATCGGTAGATTCACATAGCCGTATGGCGAAAGCGGATTGGGACTGGCCGGCGAAGCAAAGTGCAGTACAGCATCAATTTTGCCTGGGACAAAGATAAAATCGGATACATCGTGCCGAATAAAGAGGAAGCGTTCGTGTCCAGCCAGATGCGCCAGGTTTGCCGGGCTTCCGGTGACAAAATTATCCATCCCCACCACTTCATGACCTTCATCCAACAACTTCGTGCATAAATGCGAGCCGAGAAATCCGGCTGCGCCAGTGATTAAAATGCGCATAAACCTCTCCAGTGTGGAATATACAATCCTATTTCCAATCCACCCGGCTGGTTAATCCGTCGCCGGTGATCGGTGATATTTCCCCTGTGGTTGGGTTAACCAGCCAAAGGTTGCCCTGGCGAATGACCAGGATAGCGTAATTTCCCTGCTCATTGACTGGCTGCGGCGACCAGATGGGGCGTTGCGGCTCCAGGCCGCGCTCCTCAGCAGTTGGGAACAAAACGCGGCGGTTTGAACCATCTCGATCCATGACCGCCAGGCGATACAGGCTGCTGTCGCTTTCGCGCGGCGCAATCGCTTGCAAATAGGCAACCTGGTATTCATGCTCGCTTTGCAAAGGGGAAGGAACCGGATAAGCGAACATGCCGGTTTGTACGCCAAATCGCAAGGGCAAACCGCCTGAGAGCGGAATAACTGCCAGCTCAAACTGGGGTGAGGTATCGGGCAGCTCAATTCCTTTCTCCACAATGTGATCTACTGTATAAAGCAGCGCATTATCTGGCCCCCAGGCAATGCCGGGCGCCCAGGCCCAATCGCTGCCGGTTTGCAAAGGAACGATCTCAAGATAGGGAGTGAGCGTCCCTTTCTCCAACTCAATCAGTCCAACGGTATCTGGGTTCGCATAGGCAATGCGCTTGCCATTTGGCGACCAGGCGAATGTCGCGCCCCACCAACCATAAGCGCCGCCGGAATTGCTTTCGAGAATCACTTTGGGCGGCGAAACATAGCCTGTGAGCGGGTTGATGCCAATCACCGCCAGATCGTTATTGGCCTGCCAGCCAGGGGCGGTAGGGCGCGGCTCGACGGTCGAGTAGGCAACAGTGTAATAGGTTAACAGCGTATCTTCGGCAACCTGTGGCATCCAATCCGCAAAATGGATCACATTCGCCGTCTGCAGATCAACCTCATTCTCCGTTGCCTCTTCCGCCGGGCTGTTCTCATCCATACGCGCCATCCAGAGCGTATTGATCGTCCCCGCTTTCTCTGATCGGCGGGTGAAGAGCAGCCAATGTCCATCTGGCGAAAGGGAGAAGATGCGCCCATCCAGATCGCCCGATTTGACCACTGGCCGGCGCACCCCCGTTGAGCCTTCCATGATCCAGGCATTGCCTCCCAGCAAATAGGCGATCCGGCCAGGGATAGTGGTTGGCTCAAATGACTGTCCAACTCCCACCACCATAATTTCTGGGACTGGCTCTTTGATGACGATCACTTCCCACTGCTCTTCTGAGACTTTTACCCCCTCTTCGTAAACTCTGCGGAAGGTGATCTGTCGCAGTCCATTGATGCCCTTTTGGCTGAGCAGCTTTTGTCCGTTGGTCAGCGATTCGCTGCGCACTTCTTGATGTTCAAAGGGGATCACTTCTTCGACTGGCTGACTGAATTCCTCCGTCACCCGCGTCAGGCGCACTTTGGCTCCATCCGTCAACACAGTGAAAAGCGGCGGCTCGCTTCGATCGAGGCTATTGACCAGAATCCCTGCGCTGGCAAACGCCTCTTGGGCGGTACTGCCAGCATCCAACTGGATGCTTCGTGTTTGTCCATCCGCGCTGATATTTACCGTGATGGCGCGCGTTTTGACTGGCGGGGCAGAGCAGCCAGCCATTAACCAGCACAACGCCAATGCACAACATAATTGTGACAGCCGATTTAAAAAGTCGCAGTGGTATAATCTCATCTCACTTTACCGTCTTAAGCCTGATTATAGCATGACCGATCAAACCGTAACGGAACTTATCCCGAATCCTTCTCCTGCTTCAAATGCGCCCATCGCTCTGGATGCCCGTATTGAAGCCCTCTTGTTTGTCGCCCCTGGCGCGGTAACCCTGGCTCAACTTGCCGCCGCGTTGGAACTTCCTGCCCCGGAAGTGGAGAAGGGCCTTCTGGCGTTAGAGACGCGTTATCAGGGGAGCGGTTTGCGTCTTCAGCGCCATCAGGGTCGTCTGCAACTGACCACCGCCCCTGAGACAGCCGCCCTGGTCGAGCGCTTTCTGGGGCTGGATGCCTCGAATCGTTTGAGCCGCGCCGCGCTCGAAACCCTGGCGATCATTGCCTATCAGCAGCCTATCACCCGCCCAGAGATTGACGCAGTGCGCGGCGTGAACAGCGATGGCGTGATGAAAAGCTTGCTCAGCAAAGGTTTGGTGCAAGAAGTAGGTCGCGCCGAGCGCGCCGGCCGCCCAATTCTATACGCCACCACCGCAGATTTCTTGCAGCACTTTGGCTTAAATTCGCTTACCGAATTGCCAGCGCTGCAGCCGATCGCCGCGGAGTCTGGAGAACTGGTCATAGCGACTCCCGCTGTGCACCCCGCTGGCCTGTTAAAAACATGAAAATTGGCGTTAACCTGTGAGTCGGCGCCATGATGAGTAAAAGAACCCTATGACTATTACTGGTATCGTCTTCAATATCCAACGTTTTTCCATCCATGATGGCCCTGGCATTCGTACAACAGTTTTTCTTAAAGGCTGTCCACTGCAATGTTTTTGGTGTCACAACCCTGAAGGCCTCAAACTAAAACCAGAAGTGCAGTTTTTCCCGCAGCGTTGTATTCTATGCGGCGAATGTGTTGCGATCTGTCAGCAAGATGCGCATTCGATTGCTGTTGCCGAGCCAGGCACAGCCCCGCTGCACACCTACGATCGTGAGCGCTGCATTCGCTGCGGCGAGTGCATTGAAGCCTGCTGCGCCGAGGCGGTGCAATTTGCTGGCAAGGAGACAACCGTCGAAGCGGTGGTCGCCGAGGCGCTGCGTGATCGCGCCTTTTATGAAACCTCGAACGGCGGCGTCACCCTCTCTGGCGGCGAGCCAATGCTGCAGCCAGATTTTACCCGCGCCATTTTGCAAGCTTGCAAGGCGGAGGGCGTCCATACCGCCATTGAAACCAGCGCCCATTGTTCCTGGGAACTGCTGCAAAAGGTTTTGCCAGTGACCGACCTGATTATGATGGACATCAAGCATCTGGATTCGGAGAAGCATCGCTGGGCGACCGGCGTGCCAAACCATCGCATTCTTGAGAATGCTCAGAAACTCGCCCAGACGGGCATGCCGATCATTTTCCGCATTCCTGTCATCCCCACCGTCAATGATACCCCCGAAGAAGTGAGCGCCATTGCTGCCTTTGTCGCCGCCTGCCGGGCGAATAACCCGCGCGTTTCATTAGAACTGCTGCCCTTCCACCGCCTGGCCGGGGATAAATATGCCAGCCTGGGTTTCGATTATCGCGCCAATGATCTGAAAACCCCGCCCAAAGAACAAATGGCGGCTTTCCTGGCGGTGGCCAAACAGCATCTCGCCGAAGTGATCAGCCGCTAATCCCATCTTTCCGTTTTTCCCCCGTCACCCTGTCATCCTATGAAAATTACTCGCCTTTCCTCTACGCCCGTCTTTCTCCCTGATCCTACCTCCGAGTGGGAATGTTACAACGTTTTCAACCCCGGTGTGATCTACCACAATGGTCTCTTCCACATGTACTATCGCGCCCAGGGGTTGGATTGGATCAGCCGCATTGGTTATGCGGTCAGCCCGGATGGCGTTCATTGGAATCGCCTGCGCCAGCCAGTGCTATCCCCTCACCAGGGCGGCCTCGACTCGCGTGGCGTCGAAGACCCGCGCATCACCGAGATTGACGGTGTCTTCTACATGGCTTACACCATTTATGGGCGCGACCGCCTCGAAAAGGATGGCAGCATCGCTGCCGGTACTGGCATTACACCCATGTTGGCGCGCAGTACGAATCTGGTCGCCTGGGAAGACATTGGCCCACTGGTTACCGGCGAGTTCAACAAAGACCACATGCTTTTCCCGCGCAAAATTCGCGGCCGCTACGCTGCCTTGCACCGCCGCGAACCGAATGTGTGGCTGGCTTACTCCGACGATCTGAAAACCTGGCGCGAAGAAGACATGACGCGCATGTACGATGCCCGGCCCGAAAACGATTGGGACTGCTACAAGGTGGGCAGCAATGGCGTGCCGATTGAAACCGAGCAAGGCTGGCTGTGCTTTTACCACGGCGTTGACCATCCCCAGGTGGGCAAATTTGCTTATCGCACCGGAGTGATTTTGCTGGATAAGGATGATCCGACAAAGGTCATCCGCCGGCCCCAAACGCCCATCTTCTGGCCTGAAGAGCTGTGGGAGATGCGCGGGGACGTGCCTAACGTGGTCTTCTCATGCGCCAACATCGTGGTCGGCGACACGGTCTACATCTTTTACGGCGGCGGCGATCACGTCATCGGCCTGGTAACGTGCAAATTTGCCGACCTGATGGATTTCGTTTTGCACGGGTGAGTCTGACTGATACCGGTGAGATGGAACTTTTTCGCCGGTGTAGCCTGTATGTGAAATGGCACGATGGTCAATATGGATGCACTAAAGTTGATTCCCCAACTCTATTACGATCTCATTGCACGCGTTTTGCCTGGCGCTATGATGCTCATCCTGTTGGCTGCCTCAACAGATCTAACACGTGGAAAACTAGCTTCCGATTTTTGGGGAAGTTTGATTGTTGTCCAAGGATCGGCTTTGTCGCTAGGTTTTGGATTTATAGCAGCCGCTTATTTGGCTGGGCAAATTATTTCTCCAATTAGCGATTTTATAGAAGATAATGTGGTTAAGCGATTGTTTCCGGTTCATTTTCAAGTTCTCAAGATAAGTTTATTGAATAAAAGCGCATATCCACCAGATATGCGAAAAATGTGGCTTCAAGGCTTGGGTATTGAAAAAGAAGAGGATGTAAGCCAAATCACGCCACTTCAATACGAACGAATGGTGTATGTGTGGTACGACTGGTTGCGGATAAATTTCCCAGATGTGGGAGCGAATGCCGTAAAAATTCGGGCTGAATGTCGAATGCACAGCCAAAATGCGGTTGTGTGTGCTATCACGTTAATGGTGCATTTGTGGTGGGGTTGTACTCAGCAAGGTCAGATCAAGTATGAACTGATAGGTATAGCGGCTATAGCAGGTTTTTTGAGCCTGTGGGCTTGCGCCCGAACGTATCGTATATTCCAACTGGCTGTTATTCAACCGTTTTGTGCTGTAAAAATGGGTAAATAAGCTTGTCCTGAGAATGGTTTGAACTCCTACATCCCTTCTTGCTGCGCATGTTAGGGTCTACCCAAAAAGCGATATATATTCTATACTTGCTCTAATTTGTTGGAAAATTTCCTGTTCCCAAGGAGAAACTATGTCCCTCGCTGATTCTACTTACC
>CAIQJJ010000785.1 GCA_903872065.1 uncultured Anaerolineales bacterium
CCTGTCGCCGCCGGTATAGAGCGCTCTTCGCAGGCCGCCCACCGCCTGGCATTGGCCCTCGGACAAGACCGCGCCTTGCTGCAAAAGGTAGAACGCCATGAAGTACATCCGGCGATGGCTGCTTTTGGGTTGTGGAGGGAGGAAGATGATTTGGCCAACCTGGCAGAAGAGATCGCTGCCGGGCGCGCCGGGGAAGAGGACGAGTAGATTGTCCGCGACTACCGCTCCGATGAATAGAATTCATCGGATGATACGGGAAACGCGCTCAAAGTGCGTTAGGGGAGACGGTCTGCGCCAGAAGTTTCGTCTGGTACTGCGCCGGCGCGACAGGATGAATTTGGGTGACACGCAGCGGCGTCTCGCCGAGATCCCGAGCCACGCGCGTCACCAGGTCGGCGAACAACAAACTGCTGCGGATGGCCGGCTGGCTGACCAGGATCGGCGAGTGGGTATTGACCAGCAGTTGGCGCAAAGGCTCGTCCACCTGCTCCAGATCGTTGAAATCAGTCGCCAGGGCGCGCAGCAGGCGCGCCATATTTTTCAGGCGGAAGGGGTGAACGCCATTTTCAGGCTCCTCAAAACACAAGACCCCGTTGTGCTGCGGATCGTTCTTGAATGTGACCAACGCCAGCAGCCGCAGCGTACCGTCCGAAAGCACTCGCGAGGAGAAAGCGCGCTGATCTTCGATCCTGGCCCACAAGATGTAGCGGTTGCGCGGCTGATCCTTTTCGACCGTCACTTCCAGGATTCCTGGGACCAGGTTCGCCAGGTCGCGGGAAATGTCGTTGAGCAAGGTGGAGTCTTCGCTTTGCAGGCGCGCCAGCGCGCCGGGCAGGTTGCGCCCCTCGGCGGTGACATAGGGTTCGGCCAGCATGGAGCTGGGTTCGCGCAGCGCCTCGGGGTCGAGGTGGAGAAAACGCCAGCGGCGCATCTCCTGGCGGGCGGCAAAGGCGTGGGGAAACTCGGTGTTGATCACGCTGCTCAAGACGGTGCGCTCGATCTTTTCGGCGACGCTGGCCTTGCGCCCACTGCGCCCGTCCTGATGGAGGTAGATGGTGGGGAGGCCGGTTTCTTGCAGCGTGGAGATGAAAGGGGCGCGCCCACCCGTGACCCGCGGCAGCCAATCTTTGACCGAGAGGCCCTGGGCTTTAATCCAATCGTCTTCGCTGCGCCGGATCGAGGCCAGGCTTTCGCGGATCACATACAGGCGCTCCAGGCCCTGTTCATCGGCGCGGCGCAAGATGTGTAACTCATAGCGCAAGCGCGTATATTTGAGATCGGCGCGCGCCCCCCAGCTATCCTGCACCGAACGCTCCACCAGCATATCCACCGCCAGGCGGATCGTATCCAGATGTTGGCCGTTGGGCAGGGCGGTGAACAACTCGCCGGCCTCGCCGCGCAAAGACTGGAATGCCTGGCGCAGGTCATTATCAGCCAGCAGAGAAAGCAGGCGCAGGGCGTCGAACAAGTTGCTCTTGCCCACCCCGTTCAGCCCGACGATCACTTGCAAAGGGGCCAAATCCAGCTTGAACTGGCGAAATGTTTTGAAACCGTCAATCTCGATTCGGGTAATCATCGTGTTGTTCCTTGCATGACCATTATAACCGCTCTTCAGCCTCCCTTTCTCCAACTCTCCACCTCGCGGCGCAGACTTTCCAGCTTGCCGCCCGGCTCAACATGAATCCACCAGATGTCCTCCGCCAGGGCGGCGAGCAGGCGGTTGCGTTGATGCGTCGTCTCGACGGTGGGCCGCTTCTGCCTGGCGTCAAAAGCGGATATGAGCAGCAGTCTACCTTCCTTCAACGCCGGGCGATAGGCGGCGGGCAGGCGCATCTCCTCCAGCCCACGCGCCAGGCCAAAGACCAATGGCTGCCCGCCGCGCAGCCAGATGTTCAACAGATCGCGTTCAACCGGCGATTGGAAGCCGCCGATCGGGGTCAGGCCGCTGGAGGCGAGCTGCTGCGCGCGGTCATAAGCCTGCAAAATCAAGCTGCCGGGGCATTTCACTGAGCAAAAGCAGGCCAGCAAAGGCCGTTGGAGCAGCCCCACATCGCCAAAGGCGGTGAGCAGCGGGGCGTCTTCTGCCGGGTAGATGGCTTTCAGCCGGGCAGGATACGCCGGATCGTGGGGATGAAGCGGTTGGAGTTCGGGCTGACTCATCGTTCTTGCACCTACCGCCTTGTTGGGAGCAGTGTCTCCATATTCTTTTTCGCTCATTCTTCTTCATCCCCGCTCTTCCCCATGCGATACTTGATGTCGTAGTTGATGATGAAATCCAATTCCTCCGGTGTGAAACCGTAGTGCTTTGCTAATACTTGATCGATTTGGTCTATGATCAACTTAGAAAAACGAGGATAGTATTCATCATAAATTACCCGACCAGTGGCTTGGTATTGGGCTTCCTTACGCTTTGAGTTGGATTTATAGCTATCCATTAGTGCTTCACAAA
>CAIQJJ010000786.1 GCA_903872065.1 uncultured Anaerolineales bacterium
ACCGATGGGGCGTTGAAGGCCGCGGCCAGAGTTCACCCGGCTGAACAATCTTTCATCCCTTGTGGTCAACCGCGGGTAAAATAGGTCTATTCAGATTGTCCAGCCAATATTTTACGGAGATTGCCATGTTACAAGGCTACAGCGGATCCACCCTTCGGCGGCAGGGGGAGCTTGTCGAAAAAGTCAGCAGCGACGAGAGTTTTACCGGCAGCGCGGAAAGACAGCGAGACCTGATCGCCCTCTCGCAGCATATTCCGGTTATTCCGCGCATCGCGCGGATTGCCGGCCCTTCGATCTTCATGGAATATGTGGATGGGCAGGAAGATCTGACTTTGCGCAATGCCCCTCGCGCCGGCAAAGCGCTCCGCCTTTTGCACGATCAGCGGGGATACCCGCATCTCTGTATGACTGGCATTGCCTGGTTGATCGAGCTGGCGAACAACAACCTGGCGGAGTGGAATCTCCAGCCGCGAGTGTCTACCGAACTCGTTCGCGAGTATCCTGCCGACGCTCTGATCCACAGTGAGCCGACTCAGTTGATTGAGAAGCAGGATGGGAGCATTGTGTTGATTGACATTGAAGGGATGGGAATGGGATCGCGCTACCAGGACCTCGGATTTGTTTATTGGGGGATGACGCTTGGCGGCCAACCGGAAGTCTACGAAGCTTTCATCCAGGGGTATCAATCGCTGTCGGTGGAGGTGGAACTGCGCCGGGTCAAGCAGATTGCCAATCTCATCTCCATCGCTTACGTTGGATTTGCGCTCGCCTTTGCAGGACGGGAGGAGGCGGAAAAGCGCATGCAGTGGGGACTTCAGTTTTTCGCCAGCACGCGCCTCACCCCCTGAAGGACGGCCGCGAGGCGTATTCCGTAATCGTCCATCAGAGAAGTGGGATCGGGGGCGGTGCGCGCGCACTGGTCGCTGCCCCTCACCCGCGCCAGGGGTGTGGGGCAGTGTTCAAACAGCGCTTCGGCGACCGCCTCCAGTTCCAGTATCTTCGCTTTGGAGAGGCGCGGCATACGGTTATAAGCCGGCCTCCTTGAATGCGGCGGCGACGATGGCCTGGGCTTCATTAAAGATCTGCTGCAGGTGGCCGGCGCCGCGGAAACTCTCGGCGTAAATCTTGTAAATATCTTCGGTGCCGGAGGGCCTGGCGGCGAACCAGCCATTTTCCGTGACCACCTTCAGCCCGCCGATCGCGGCATCGTTGAAGGGCGCACGGGTGAGTTTGGCGACGATCTTCTCGCCGGCCAGTTCCTGCGCGGTCACCATTTCGGGCGAGAGGCGCTCCAGGGCGGCTTTTTGCACCGGTGTGGCGACGACATCCGTACGTTCATAGATCGGGTCGCCGAACTGCTCGGTCAGAGACCGGTAATGCTGGCCCGGATCGCGCCCGGTCACGGCAGTGATCTCGGCTGCCAGCAGGTCCAGGATGATGCCGTCCTTGTCGGTAGTCCAGACCGTGCCATCCTGGCGCAGGAAGGAGGCCCCGGCGCTCTCTTCGCCGCCGAAGCCGAAAGACCCATCCACCAGGCCATCCACGAACCACTTGAAGCCCACCGGCACTTCGGCCAGCCGCCGGCCCAGGCGCGCTGCCACGCGGTCAATCATCGAACTGGAGACCAGCGTCTTGCCGATGGCTGCATCGGCGCGCCAGCCCGGCCGGTGCTGATACAGGTACCAGATGGCTACCGCCAGGTAGTGGTTGGGGTTCATCAGGCCGACGCTGGGCGTGACAATGCCGTGCCGGTCAGAGTCCGAGTCGTTGCCGAAGGCGATGTCAAAGCGGTCTTTGAGCGTGATCAGGCTGGCCATGGCGTAAGGCGACGAGCAGTCCATGCGGATTTTGCCGTCTTTGTCCACCGTCATAAAGCCGAAGGTCGGGTCCACCCGCGGGTTCACCACCTCAAGGTTCAGCCCGTACATCTCGGCGATCGGCTGCCAGAAGCCAACGCTGGCGCCGCCCATGGGGTCAACGCCGATCTTGAGGCCAGAGGCTTTGATGGCCGGGATGTCCACCACATTGCGCAGATCGGCCACATAAGGGGTGATGTAGTCA
>CAIQJJ010000787.1 GCA_903872065.1 uncultured Anaerolineales bacterium
CTACTCCCATTCACTTTGAGACCCACTCCCATTATCTATGCAAAAAACCGCCCTTTTGGGGCGGTTCGCTCTCATTATCTTTGAGACCCGACAATTGCGGTAAAGGACACCGCTTTTGTTTGCATTTCTGCCTGTGAAGACAATCCAGTTGCCTTCACAGGCAGGCATACAAGCCTGAATATTCCCCCAAACGGAGCAACCCTGTGCTGATCTATTACACTGCTCTCAGCATCCTGACTTTTCTGGCCTGGGGAGTGGACAAATCCCGCGCCCGAGCGCGTCGTTGGCGCATTCCGGAACGTCGGCTTCTAACCCTGGTCTGGCTGGGCGGCGCATTTGGCGCTTTGCCTGGAATGTTATTTTTCCACCACAAAACCCGCAAAACCTACTTCTGGACTTCAGTTGTTACCGGCTGCCTGGTGCATGCCGCAGCACTCTACTATTTCCAAACCCATTTCTAAACGGAGGATACCTGTATGTCGTTCATTGTTCCCCTGATCGTTACGGTTGCTGCAATTGTGGTTATTGGCGGCATCGCCATCAATACCCTATTGGCCGTCAAAGGCGTAGCCCACTTTGGGAAAACCCTTGCTCAGGCTGCCCGGTCGGTTGAAACCGGAGCGGAAGATCGTCCCCGCCCGGAACGCCGCCCTCGCAGCGACTTCACCCAACCTGAACCCGATCCCGTTTTTAACGATGATCATCTGCTGGATCGTTTGAACCAGTATTTCGATCAAGCCTGAGGCTACCCGCCTGTTTCTTTTCTCCTGAACGCAGGCCACTAATCCTGCGTTCTTCCCCAACCTCGAATGGTTTCGCCGCGGCTCTGGCCGTTGGGTAGGTTCGATCCCTGCAAGGTTGACTGTTTCGGTCTATCAAAGACTGAGAAACGCATCAACTGGCTGCTGACAACGATCTTATCAGCAGTTCCCCCACTTATATCTTCATCACAAGAATGGACAATCGGGAGACGCGCCATGAACGCTGCGGCTCAAATACTCCTATTTAAACCCTACCAACTCAAACGACTTGAGGCCAAAAATTTCCGCCGACGCAGGTGCGTTGGACGAGTGCTGCACCTGGGAGGCGGTGTACAGTCTACCACGCTGGCTTACATGGCCGTCGAAGGAGAATTGAAGATTGACCTGGCCCTGTTTGCCGATACGGGCGATGAACCGTTTTGGGTTTACCAAACCGTGGGCCGGGTGCGGTCGCTCCTGGCGGCGCGAGGCATCCCCTTGGTCATGACGATGAGACGCTGCGGCTACCGCCGTTGGTTTATCGCCAGTCCAGATGCGCCGCGCGCATCGATGCCTCTGTGGGTCAAGACACCCGGAAAAACACGCCCTGGACGCCTCCTGCGCCAGTGTACCCAGGAACTAAAAATCACCCCCAACGAACGCTATCTGAAAGCCTGGTTGATCGCGCGCGGGCTGATCCAGCTTCCGCCTGGGTTTTCATACCACAATGGCTATCTATGGAACCGGCAGAGTCGGTTGGAAGCAAGAGACTGGCCGCGCTTGGCCGTTCCCCGAGATGTGTTCATCGAGACGCTCTTCGGAATCTCCAGCGATGAATCTTTGCGAGCCAAAGAACGCGGCCC
>CAIQJJ010000788.1 GCA_903872065.1 uncultured Anaerolineales bacterium
CGCCTGCGCCAGTTGCGCCGGCTCGCCGGGGTGCGCCAGTTCGCCGCTTTGCGGATGGGCGCGCAGCATCGCCAGGGAATGGCGTAAGCGAAAGCCGCGGTATTGCTGCGGCGCGTGCAGCAGGTGCAAATTTCGATAGGTCATCTCGCCAGTTTGCTCGTTGAGCGCTTTGAGCATTGCCGTAAAGAGAAGCGTAGACTTCGGAATCCCCCCAAGCTTCCGAAGTCTACGCTGGTCTGCCTACAACCTCAAAAAGTAAATGATCGAAACGATCACGCCGATAGAAACCACCAGCGTCCGCAGCGTCGCCGGCTTGACCCGCCCGGCCAGTTTGCCGCCCAGCGCGCCGCCGAGCAGCGCCCCCACCGCCATCACCAGCGCCACCGGCCACACCACCAGCCCGGAGAAGACGAAGAACACCGCCGCCGCCACGTTCGTGGCGAACGAAATGGCTTGTTTGACCGCGTTCAAACGCGTCAGCGATTCATCCTGCGTCAGGCCCAGCACCGCCAGAATGATCACACTCAGCCCGGCCCCGAAGTAGCCGCCGTAGATCGCTGCCAGGCCCACCGGCAGCACTCCCCACAGGCGGGACAGTCCTTCAGTCCCCGTCGCCGCGGCGTTCTTGGCCTGGGCGCGCCGCGTCAGCCAACCGCGCACAATGTCCTGCGAGGCCAGCAGGCCCGAGGCGAGCAAGATCAAGAACGGTACCAACTGGCGAAAAAGACGTTCTTCGGTGAGCTGCAGCAGCATGCCGCCGATCAGCCCACCGATAATGCCGGCCGGGATGAACTGCCACAGGCGCTGGGTTTGGCCTTGCAGGTCTTTCTTCTGCGCCAGGATGCCGCCCAGGTAGCCGGGGCAGAGCGCCACCGTGTTGGTCATATTGGCGGCCACAGACGGCAGCCCGATGAAGGTCAGCATGGGGAAAGTGAGCAGCGTACCGCCGCCGGCCAGGGCGTTGACCATGCCGGCAATTAGCGCCGCCAGCGCCGCCAGGATGTATTGGATCGGCCCGAATGGAGATTCCATGCTCAGACGCCTGTTTATGGGTAGACGCGCTTGATCGTGCGCGGGAAGGGGATCGCTTCACGGATGTGTTCGATGCCGCACACCCATGAGACCGTGCGTTCGACGCCCATGCCGAAGCCGCTGTGCGGCACACTGCCGTACTGCCGCAGTTGCAAGTACCACTTGAACGCCTCTTCAGGCAGTTTGTGTTCATGCAGCCGCTGCAGCAGCAGCTCGTGGTTGGACATGCGCTCGCTGCCGCCGATGATCTCGCCGTAACCTTCCGGCGCTAACAGGTCTACGCTCTTGCAGACTTCCGGTCGGCCGGGCCACGGCTCCATGTAAAACGCCTTGACCTGCGTCGGGTAGCCGTACACCAGCACCGGTTTTTCAAAGCGCGCCGTCAGTTCGGTCTCGTGCGGCGAGCCGAAATCCATCCCCCACTCGATCTTGAGCAGTTCTTTCTTTTCCGGGTCGGTTGTTTCGGCGGCGATCTGCTGGATCATTTGCAGCGCGTCGTCGTAGGAGATGCGCGGGAAGGGCGGCTCGATCTTTTCCAGCCGCGTCGTGTCGCGGCCCAGCGATTTCAGTTCAGCCTGCCGGTCACGCAGCACCCGCTTGACGATGTGCGTCACAAACTGCTCCTCGATCTCCATTAAGGCATCCAGGTCGCAAAAAGCGGCTTCCGGTTCCACCATCCAGAATTCGGTCAGGTGGCGGCGTGTTTTCGATTTCTCGGCGCGGAAGGTCGGCCCAAAGCTGTAGACTTTGCCGAAGGCGAAGATATCGGCCTCATTGTAAAGCTGCCCGCTTTGCGAGAGGTAAGCCATACCCTCATCGAAATAGGGCGTCTCGAACAGGGTGGTCGTCCCCTCGCAGGCCGCCGGCGTCAGGATGGGCGTATCCATATTGATAAAGCCATTGGTATCCAGCCACTCGCGAATGGCGCTGATCACCGTCGCCCGCACCCGCAGCACCGCCCATTGGCTGGGCATGCGCATCCACAGGTGGCGGTGATCCAGGGCGAAGTCCGGCCCATGCTCCTTGAGCGCCATTGGATAGTCCTCATTGGCGGTTTGGATAATCTGGGCATCCTTAACGCCGATCTCGAACCCGCCGGGGATGCCGGGGGCGCGTTTATCGGCGCGCACCATGCCTGTGATCACGATCGAAGATTCTTGCGTGATGCGCAGCAGGCGCTCAAAGACTTCCGCCGGCAGATCGTTTTTGAAAGCTACGCACTGGACAAAGCCGGTGCCTTCGCGCAGCAGCAGGAAAACCAGCTTACCCTTATCGGTGCGGTTATAGACCCAGCCTTGCACAGTCACTTCCTGGCCGGCATAAGCGGAAATTTGTTCAACG
>CAIQJJ010000789.1 GCA_903872065.1 uncultured Anaerolineales bacterium
GCAGTATGGCGGCGTTCCCGCCGGCGGCGATATAAGTCAGGCCATGATGGTAAAGCGATTGGAAGATCACCGCCGCGGCGGCGGTACCATCGCCCTGTTTTTCTTGCAGTTTCCATAACATGTGACGCACGAACATCGCCCCCATATCGGCGTCGCGAGGTTGAATTTGCAAAATACGCCGCGCAATGGTCGCTCCTGAGTCCAACGTTTCGGGCGGTTTGCCGGGCAAGATGCGTTCGATCGCCACCAGGCGCGGCAGGGGGCCCAAAGTAGGGCGAATCGCGTCTACGATGACATCAATGCCGCGTTTTAACGCCGCGGAAGCTTTGGGTTGGAAGATGACGCCCGGAGTTTGCGGGGGCGGAGTGGAAGAAGGGGTAGGTCTGGCAGGCATGAGTAATCAAATCGGGAGAAAGGAACAGTACAGCGCGCCAGCGGTGGAGCGCATTTGAACGGAGGCGCTCCTGCTTTACGGAGCTCAACTTGCAAGCAAGCCGCTTGCTTTTAATGGCGCGGTGGTGGAACGACAGATCAATTCAGTGCCAACGATAATGTGGCTGGGCGGTTTTTCGCCCTCAAGCAGGCGAAAGAGCAAACGCATTGTTTCGCGTCCTATCTCGACCGCCGGCTGGCAGACCGTCGTCAGGGCGGGGTGCGAGGTGGCCGCGGCGGGGATGTCATCGAAGCCGATGATCGAAAAGTCTTCAGGAATGCGCAAGCCATTTTCATGCGCCCAGTGCATGACGCCCAACGCCATGCGATCGTTAATGGCGAAAATCGCGCTGGGAGGGTCAGGGCGCTGCAGCAAAAGCGGCGCGGCGCGGTAGCCGCTTTCTTCTTGAAAATTGCCGAAAGCGACCAGGCTCTCATCCAGGATAATCTGGTGGGCATCTAAAACCTTCTGAAAGCCGCGCACCCGTTCGCCCACGCCAGATGGCTGCGGCCTGGCGTTGATCAGGCCGATGCGCCGGTGTCCCAGGGAAAGCAGGTGATCGGCGACAAGCTGCCCGCCCATAAATTCATCTGCATAGACGGCATAACAGCGCAGCAGGCCGGCCGGGTAGCCCATCAATACCCAGGGACGGTTTTGCTGCTCCAGGAGTTTGTGCAAGTCCATCCCATAGATTTCGGAGGTTTCGATGATGATGGCGCCGTCAAAATAATGCCCGCGCAGCAAGCGTTCAAACGAACTGGCGGGATTGAGTGTATCTTTGGAAGTGGCTAGTAGAAGATTATAATCGCGTTCGTTGAGCGTCTCTTCGATGCCCTGGATCACGCGCAGCAGGTGAGGGTCAATTAAGAGTTGTTCGGCGATGTAAGGGAACAGCAAGCCAATGATACCAGTTTGACCGCGCATCAAGCCGCGCGCCATCAAATTGGGCGAATACCCCAGCCGTTCAACCGCTTCGTTCACGCGGGTTCGGGTGGCTGTGCGAATGCCGGCTTTATTGGCTAACACCTTTGAAACAGTGCTGATCGAGACGCCGGCCTCCGCAGCGACCTGGTAAATTGTCACTTTGGAACGAGTGGTTGTTTCCATAAATCAATCAAAAAGGGTTGGTGGATGGCGAAGACAGGAGAATTTAGAAAGCGCTTTCCATCACCTGTGATTATATAGCAATTTTGCCAGATTTCCAGAGCTATTTTTGGAAAAACATCCCTATTTTTTGATTTTTGTTGGGCGAAAAGCCTAAAAAAACTATTGACTTTCTCTTATAGAATTCTTATAATACTTATATGTAGAAAGCGCTTTCCAAACAAAGCATCAAGACGGGAAGTGCATTTGATCCTATATTCATCCATTCCATGAAGGAGAAGGAAGATATGTCCCCAAAGACGATCACTCGTCGCGATTTTCTTAAGCTGACCGCGATGACGGCTGGCGCGGCCGTGGTAGCGGCTTGCGGCGGTAAGACGGAAAGCGGCGGCAGCAGTGCGGCCGGCGGCGCGGCCATCACCCTGGTGCAGTATTATCACGAATACGGCGAAGAAGGTTGCGCGGAAGCCTCCAAGCGTTACGCCGACGAATATACGACCGTGAAATCCAATGTCAAGGTCGATCGACAGTGGATTCCCGGCGATTATGGCCAAAAATTGAACGCCGCCCTGCTCACCGACCAGGCTCCTGATGTCTGGGAGAGCGGCCCTGACGCGGCCCGTTACAAGGCCGGCATCTGCGCCGATCTGACCGATCTCTACACCGGTGTGAAAGATGACTTCAACCCGGCGGTGATTGACGCCAGCTCCTGGCAGAGCAAGATCATGGGCATTCGCATGATCATTGATACCGGCGGGATTTACTGCCGCAAGACCGTGTTGGACGCGGCCGGCGTCAAACCCCCCACCACCCTGGAAGAAGTCGTTAACGCAGCCAAGGCCCTGACGACCGACAAGCAGAAAGGTCTGTTCTTGGGCAACGATGGCATCGGCGGCGTGTTTGATCAGAGCATCTACGCTTCGGGCGTCAAGAAACTGGTCGAGAATGGCAAAGTGGTCTTCAATACCGACCGCGCCGCCAAGGCCGTTTCCTATATCAAGAAACTCAATGATGACAACTCACTGCTCGTTGGCGCTCCCACCGACTGGTGGGATCCCTCCTCGCTGACAGGCGACCTGGCCGCCATGCAGTGGTGTGGTCTGTGGGCCATGCCCGGCATCCGCAAGGTCATCGGCGAAGATTTCTATGTGGTGCCGTGGCCCAAGCTGGACGATCAAGGCGCCCCCTCCACCTTCCTGGGTGGCTGGACGACCTTCGTCACCGCCAAGAGCAAGAATGTGGACGCCGCGAAAGCCTTTGCCAAGTGGCTGTGGATCGAGAACACCAAGAACCAGCAGGACTGGTCGCTGTCCTACGGCTTCCACATCCCGCCGCGCAAGAGCGCCGCTGCCTCCGCAGAAAAACTCAAGAGCGGCCAGGCGAAAGAGATGTGGGATGCAGTCGACAAGTACGGTCACGACGAATCCCCCTTCTGGACCGGCGCCATGGGCACCGCCCTGGGCAATGCCGCAGCCAATATCATCAAGAATGGCGCGGATGCCAAGGCTGAACTGGATGCCGCGGCCAAGACTTGCCAGACTGAACTGGATAAGGTCCTTGCCTAAGCAAATTCTCTTTGGCGGTTTTTTGTACCGCTCCTGATAAACGTTCAGCCACCCGGTCTGCACCGGGTGGCTGAATGTTGCGGTATAGACCGTCGTTTCCCGTCTACCACTAGCAAACGGCCGGCAGCGGCCATTATGAGGAGGTTCTGATGAGCGTTATGGCCTCTACTCCATCAGCGCCAGTGAAACCGAAAAGCAACACTCGCCTGCGGAACACATTGACCTTTTGGGCGTTTGTCGGCCCGTTGGCGTTAGGCTTGTTGGTTTTCGTCTACATCCCGATTGTGTGGGGTTTTATTATCAGCTTCTTTGAAGCGCGTCAAACAGTGACCCCGTCGCAGTTTGTCGGCCTGACCAATTATGTGGACATGTTGACCGACCCCAACTTTGTCAAGGCGCTGGTCACCTTCCTGATCTTTGCCGTCTTCATTGTCCCGACCACGTTTTTCCTCAGTCTTGCGCTTGCCTTATTGGTGAATAACACCACCAAAGGCACCAGTTTCTTCCGCACGGTCTTTTTCCTGCCCACCGCTTGCTCGTATGTGGTGGCCTCGATGACCTGGCGGATGAGCATTTTCAACGGTCTGCCGTTTGGTTTTGCCAATATTGTCTTGGGTTGGCTTGGGGTGGCGCCGATCCAGTGGATCAACAAGCCGGACCCGCCCTACTTCTGGATTGTGTTGGTGACAGTGCGCTTGTGGCTGCAGTTGGGCTTCTACATGATCCTCTTCCTGGCCGGGCTGCAGGAGATCGATCGCGCCCTCTATGAAGCGGCCCTGGTGGACGGGGCGAAGCGCGGCTGGCAAACTTTCCGGCACATTACCTTCCCGCTGCTGCGCAATACGTCGGTTTCGATCTTGCTGTTAAGCCTGATCGCGGCCTTCCAGGCCTTCGACGAGTTTTATAACGTGTTGAGTACGGGCGTTGGCTCTTCGTCGAATATTACCCTGGCGCGGCCGCCGCTGGTCTATATTTACCAGGTGGCGATGGCGGATCAGAACTATGGGCGCGGCGCAGCCGGCGCCTTTATCCTCGTCGCCATCATTATCGCGGTAACGATCGTCCAGGGACGTTTGTTCGGCCTGGGGCGAGCAGAAGCTTGATGGGCGTAACTGCATGGAGGTATTCTTATGACTGTAAATACTCAAACAGACACCGGCCGGCGAGTGATTGATCGCTCTGAGCGTATCGCGATTGTACTGAATTACGCTCTGCTCATCTTTCTGTCCATCATCTTTCTGATCCCCTTCTATGTGATCTTGCGCAACGCCTTTCTGCCGTCGAAACTGATCACTGCCTTTGACTGGACCTGGCTGCCGATGCCGCCCTCGACCAACGGCTGGCGCGATCTGCTGGCTAATACTAACGCCAATATCGTTGACGGCCTGCGCAATTCGCTCGTGATTGCCATCCTCCAAACCGTGGGACAGATTGCGATTTGTTCCTTCGCCGGTTATGGCCTGGCGCGCATCCCCTTCAAATATTCCAATATCGTCTTTTATGCGATCCTGGTCACGCTGATGATCCCCGGCGCGGTGACTTTCGTCCCTCTCTTCGTTTTGGTCGCCTCTTTCGGGTGGATCAGTACGTTCCAGGGGTTGATCATCCCGGGTTTGTTCAGCGGATTTAACACTTTCCTCTTCCGCAACTTCTTCCTCAACTTCCCCAAAGAACTGGAAGAGGCCGGCTTGATGGATGGTCTGGATCATTTTGGCGTCTTCTTCCGCCTCGTCTTGCCCAATTCGATGAGTGTGATGATGTCGCTGGGTGTGATCACTTTCATCGGCGCGTGGAACTCATTCCTATGGCCGCTGGTGATCGGGCAGCGCTCCGAGACCTGGACGGTGCAGATCGTTTTGTCCACCTTTATGACTGCTCAGACGGTGAACCTGCCGGCCATTTTCATGGGCGCGGCGGTATCTATCCTGCCGTTGGTGATCGTCTTCCTCTTCATGCAGCGCTACATTGTCGAAGGTGTGAAGATGTCGGGCATCAAGGGCTAAACGACTGGTAAAACAGACCCTAAAGGTTTCCTATGCAAACGGAGCATTCATTTGAGGATGCGCGTTTGCCTGCCGGTGTACTGGTAAAAAACCTTTAGGGTCTTTGCCAATTGTTGTTGTGTTTATTGCGAGGCGGTGACCCCGCCGTCTACAAACAGACTCTGGCCGGTGATGAAAGCCGAGGCGGGGGAAGCCAGGAAGATGGCGGCGCCGGCCAGGTCCGTCGTTTCACACACCCGTCCAAGTGGAATGCGTTGGACGAGGGCGTTGTAAAACTCTGCATCGTTGAGATAATTTTCGACCAGCGGCGTGCGGGTAAAGGTGGGGGCGATGCCATTGACCCGGATGCCGTAGCGCGCCCACTCGGTGGCTAACTGCTTGATCAAAATTCCCAGCCCGCCTTTGCTGGCGCAGTAGGCGGCGTAGCCGCGGCGGATGCCCAGGCTGCTGCGGACGGAGGTGATGTGGATGTGGCTGCCGCCGCGCTGCCCGGCGATCATGCTGCGGGCGACGACTTGCGAGAGAGCAAAGGCGCCGCTCAGGTTGACGCCCAGGATGGTTTCCCAATCGGCCAGGTTGACTTCGTGCGCCGGCTGCTCGATATGCGTCCCGACCGCGTTGATCAGGATGTCCAGCGGTCCCAGGTGGATTTCAGCTTCGGCGATGGCGGCGGCGATCGAGTCTTGATCCAGTACGTTAAGCGTCACACCAATGGCCTTGGCGCCTTTGGCGGCCAAATCAGCCGCGGCCTGTTCACTGGCCTCGAGCGAGGTGCCGGCAACGGCAACCTGGGCGCCATAGGCGGCCAGGGCGCGGGCGATCTCGCCGCCGATGGCGCCTGTGCCGCCGGCGACAAAGGCGGTTTTGCCCTGTAAATCAAAAAGTTGGTGGTAGGGGGAAGTCGTAGATGTCATGCTATCGGTTCTCTCACTTCTCAGCAAAACTTTCCAGGTGCGCCCAGCCGCCTTCGCTAAATTGGGCCAGGGTGCGCTGCGTGAGGCCAAAGGCGCTGAATTCCTCCGGCTGCATCCCATCCGGCTCATAGGCGCGCTGGAAATCGGGCAGGGCGCGCAGGCGTTCAATCGCCTGGGCATCCAGCGGAGAGTCAATGCGCGTTTGCTTGGGCAGGTCGGCGGCCAGCAGCGGCGGCTGGTACTTGGGATGAATGGATAAGATCAGGTTGGCCCCGGCCAGTTCGGCGGCGTGATATACGCCGCGCAGCGCCGCCACCAGCAGCACCGCCTCGTACTGGCGTTCTTGATAGAGGGCGTAGGCGCGCTTGGTCACGGCCAGGCCGGCGCAGCGGATATCCGCTTCACTGAGCCCGGCTTTGCGGTCGGCGGCGATCTCGCGCAGGTAATCGTCCAGGCGGCCGATCATGATCACTGCAAAGCAGCGTCCCGCGGCAATGCCGGCCTGCTGCGCCCGCTGCGCGCCGCGCCGGTGACGCTCGGCGACGGCCAGGACTTGCGGCACAGTAAAGCTGACCGTGGCGGTGACGGTGATGCCGGCGGCGATGCAATCTTCCAGCACATCCAGGCCGGCGGCGGTGACGGGCAGCTTGACGGCGATATTCGGCGCCCAGGTATGGAAGCGCCGCGCCTGAGCGGCCATTGCAGCGCGATCGGCGGCGCGGTTGGGGTTGACCTGGGCGCAGACGTAACCCTGCGCGCCGTGGGAGGCGCGGTGGGTTGCTTCAAGGCGAGCGGCGGCGGTTACGACGACCATCTGCGCCAGGCTGATGGCGCGCTCTTCAGCCTGGGAAGGCAAGGGGGTGGGTTTCCCCCTCTCCAACGGCGCACTTCCGTTGGGGAGGGTTGGGTTGGGGTTCGCCGGGGGCGTCCCTCGTGCGGTTAAGCGCTCGCGCCAGAAGTCTGGCGCGGCGCGCAATGCCTGGGCGCTGAGGATCGGGTTGGTGGTGACGCCGCTCGCGCCGTGCGCCAACGCTTGTTCCAGTTCGACCGGGTCGGCTGAGTCATGCCACCATTGGGTGGGGGTTTCGGCCAACAACCAGGCGAGATAAGGGTCGGTGGAAGGAGCGGCGCTCAAGGCAGTCTCTCCAGCGGCGCGCCGGAGGCGTTGAACGCATGGCGCAGGGCATAATAGCCCAGGGCAGCGTCTATGAAAGGATCATAGCCGGCTTTGCGCTGCACCATCACGCTGACCTCCATGCCGATGAAGCCGGTGTAGCCGGCCTGGTGCATGGCGCTCAGGTAGTGGACAAAGTCGAAGGGGCCAGAGCCGGGCGTCAGAAATTCGTGCTGCGGGTAGCGCCCGCGCTGATCTTTGACGTGGGTGTGGATGCTCCAGGGGGCCATTTGCGGCACGCATTCGTCAATCCCGATCCCGATGATGTCGAAGTGGCTGATGTCGAAATTGAGGCGTACTGCGGGATGATTGAGCTTTTGCATCAACCAGAGCGCTTTGTCGGGGTGGTCAAAAGCGGTGCCGGAATGCGGCTCAACCGCCAATATCACGCCGCGGCTGGCGGCGTATTCGCCCAGGGCGAAGACGCGCTCCGCCACAAGTTCCTTTTTGACCTCCCACTCATCTTCCCGCCCGCCGATCAGGCTGACCATGATGGACTGTTCGCCGGGTTGGGCCAGTTCAGCGGTCAGGTCAATCGAATCGCGCAGGCGCTTTAAGTTGGCCTGGTTTTGCGCTGCATCGCTTTCACACATCGAGGTGTGGCCGGCGACAGCGGTCAAGACCAGGTGATACTCCGCCAGCAGTTGAGCGATGCGCTGCCGTTTGCCGGCGTCGAGCGTGTCCAGATCGGTCGGCCAGCGGGGGGTGACGGCCAGCTCGATCCCGTGATAGCCAATGCGTGCGGCCGCCGGGATGGCTTGTTCAATGTCTACGTTCATCATTCCCCAGGTGCAGTATCCAATGCGCATAGTATGCCTCCAGAAAACTATCCAGATAATATCAAACGTTGAGATGAAAGATGCGGCGAGCATTTTGATAGAGAATGCTTTCGAGCGCCGTCTCAGAAATTCCCCGCTCGCGCAGGGCGGCAAGCAGGCTGGCGTAGCTGCGCGGCGGTCGCGGACGCCCTGGCGTGCGCCCCACTGCGAAGCCCTCGGCGGCGTCTGAGCCGAAGAGGATTTTTTCCGACCCCAGGGCGGCGACGCCTACCTCGACCACCACTGCTTCCATATAAGTGGTATCCACATAGACGTTCTCATAGCGCCGCGCCAGAGGGATGGCGCCCAGGCGCAGATGCGCCAGGATCAGGGTCACGTCGGGATAAGCCTGGATCAGCGGTTCATAGCAAGCTGCGGACATGGGTGTACCGTCTACGTCAGTATGGGTTAAGATCGGCCAGGCGTTTTCCTGCGCGCAGGCAAACACGTCATCCAGGGCGGCGCGATCCACCGCGTAGTGATCCAGCACAGGGTGGATTTTGACGCCATAGAAACCGGCCCCTACCGCCAGGGGGATGTCCTCGCGCCAGGCGGGATCGTGTGGATTGATCCAGAACATGCCGCCCAGCCGGTCAGGGTGGGCGCGCGCCATGGCGGCGGTTTCCAGCACGCCGGCGTGTTGGCTGACTGTTGTGGCAGAAGCGGACGAGGCCAACATGAAACGCGCCCCCTCCTGCTCACAGATGTAGCACAAATCGTCGGGGGTGAATATTTCGCCAACCACCCCCGGCAGCCGCCCGATATGGGTGTGAATATCAATCAGGGGCAGATCAACTTTCATCGCAATCAACTCCTTTAAGCGGGATACTCCCGGTCATTTTTTTGCCTTGCCGCCGCTGATCCATGAGGCCAGCGCCTTTTTGGGCAAGGGGGCCTGCGCGCCGCGGTATTGCTCGCTCCAATTGGCCTGGCGCAGTTCGTTGAGCAGTTCTTTTTGCTGTTCTTTGATCCGTTCAAGCAAGTCCATCACCGGCAGGTGGTGCGGGCAGACCTGATCGCACTTGCCGCAGCGATTGCAGCTTTCCAATTGAGCAACCGTATGAGTGAAAGTCTTTTCGGCGTTCTCCTTCACCCACGGGGCGAAGGGATATTCCACGAAGCCTTGCGGCCCCAGCCGGCGCAGTTCATTTTGGAAGACATCGTGGTAGAGCAGCCAGTCAATCGTCAGGCCTTTCTCACACACCACCTGGCAGACCTTGTCGCAAATGCGGCAGGTTTCGGCGTCCGCCGCCTTGCGCCAGCGCTCCACCTCAGCCTCTTCCTCAGCGGAGAGGGCCATCGGATGGCGGTCGAGGCAGGCGACATCCGCCTCGAGATGCTCCATCGTGCTGACGCCGGGCGCCATGACGTGGATCGGTTGGTTCGCCAGCCAGGGCAAGGCGACCTCTGCTGGCACCAGGCCCACGTTGACCGGTTTCATGATCACCATGCCGGTATCATGCTGCTGGCACACCGGCACGAGGGTTTCGAGCGCCTCGCGGCGCACCACATTAAGAGGAAACTGGACGACATCTACCAGTCCGGTCGCCACGCCGCGCGCCAGGGCGGTCAGGTCGCTGTGGCCGGCCAGCCCAATGGCGCGGATTTTGCCCTGGCGGCGGGCTTCGACCAGGCCTTCCAGCGATCCGCCGGGGGCGAAATGGGCGTCCAACATTGTGTGATTGTAGGTGCGCAGATAGTAAACATCAATATAGTCGGTCTCCAATTCGGCCAGGTCTTCATCCACGCGGCGCAGCACCTCTTCATAAGTGTTACTGGCGGTCTTGCTGCCAACGATAAAATGCGTCCGATCTTGGCGGATGACGGAACGCTGCATGACGGTGCTGTAGCCGTAGCGCCCGTCGAAATAATTGATCCCCAGTTCGGCGGCGCGTTGGTACAGCCGGATGCCGGCTTCAATTTCCAACAGCATCACATACCCACCGCCAATGCCCATTAACGAAACCTGCCATTCTGTGCGTCCCAGGCGACGATATTCCATAAAACACCTCGAAAACAATACCTTTAAAGATTGTAGTGTGCATTAATATCTGATTCGTAAGCGCCGACTTGCTCGGCCTCGATTTCATCCAGCGTGACCGGACGGTGCAGCAGGCTTGATTCGCAGGCGGCATAACATAACGCCACCGCCCGCCGCCCGACCAGGCCGTCCACTTCGGGGGAACGGCCATTCGCCGCTAAGATGCAGTCTGCCAGTTCATAAGCCTCAATTGCCAGCAGTTTGCGGTCAGCCTCTGGAAAGCTGATCTGGTAAGAAGCCAGTCTCTCGCCGCCGAACAAGCGGGCGGTGATCTTATCCAGGTGAAAATCGGGCAGCAGATCGAGCAGCGCCGCGCCGGTTAATTCTTCCTGCGTATCCAGTTTGAGCAGCGGAGAGATGCCGTTGCGCGTGCCGCCAGGGATCAGCGAGCCGCGGCTGCCATAAATGACGCGATGGCCGAAGCCGCGCCCGTGAGCGGCATAGCTCTGCGTCCACTGTCCTAGC
>CAIQJJ010000790.1 GCA_903872065.1 uncultured Anaerolineales bacterium
GATGGGGCCAAACAAATCCACGACGACTACGAAAAATTTGTCCCCGAACTGTTCGCTTGCAACGTCCTCAACGTCGCCACCGAAGGCAAAGACCTGCGCTACGGGGCCATCCACACCCCCATCGAACTGTGGAGTCCGTGGCTGCTCATCCCCTACCCTCCCAGGGAAGAGAGCCGGGGGGGATGGTCTGGATTAAGCCTCCTGGCCGAGGTCATCCCCTCCCTGCTGCGCCCCAACATCCTGCTTGACATCCTGGCCCACTTCACCCTCTTCGCCACCGACAAGAAAAAACGCCGCCTGAAAATCATCTGCCGCTACCAACAGTACGAGGCCGCCAACGCCATTGTCCAGCGCGTCCTGGCCGGCAAGACCAAAAAGGGACTGATCTGGCATTTTCAAGGTTCGGGCAAAAGCCTGCTGATGATCTTTGCCGCCCAGAAACTGCGCCTCAACCCCGCCCTGCACAACCCCA
Organism: uncultured Anaerolineales bacterium; assembly: GCA_903872065.1. Taxonomy (GTDB): domain Bacteria; phylum Chloroflexota; class Anaerolineae; order Anaerolineales; family UBA4823; genus CAIQJJ01. Next base: position 473 of record CAIQJJ010000790.1, read on the forward strand.
CCGTCCTGATCGTCGTCGATCGGATTGACCTCGACGCCCAAATCAGCGCCGCATTCCACGCCTCCGATATCCCCAACCTCGTCAAAGCCGAGACCCGCAGCCGACGTAGAGACGCAAAATTTTGCGTCTCTACCCGCGTCGCCACGTTCCGACATCATCGTCATGGTAGACGAGGCCCACCGCACCCAGGAAGGCGACCTGGGATTGAAAATGCGCGCCGCCCTGCCCAACGCCTTTTTCTTCGGCCTGACCGGCACGCCGATCAACCGCCGCGATCGCAACACCTTTGCCGCGTTTGGCGCGGAAGAAGATGTGCATGGCTACCTGAGCCGCTACGGGTTCGAGGAATCGATCCGCGACGGGGCGACCCTGCCGCTGCACTTCGAGCCGCGCCTGGTGCAGCTTCACATTGACAAAGCCGCCCTTGACGAAGCCTACGCCGACCTGACCGGCAGCCTCTCCGACCTCGACCGCGACACACTCGGCAAGGCCGCCGCCAAGATGAAAGTGCTGGTCAAAGTCCCCGAACGCATCCAGGCCATCTGCGCCGACGTGGCCGAACACTACCAGCAAAAGGTGCGCCCCAACGGCTTCAAGGCCATGCTGGTCACCTTCGACCAGGAATCCTGCTTGCTCTACAAGGCGCAGCTTGACCAACACCTGCCGCCCGAAGCCAGCGACATCGTCATCTCGGTTTCGGGCAAAGAGCGCGAGGATGAACGCTACCGCCCTTACAAGCGCGAGCGCGACGCCGAAGAAAAGCTCCTCGATCGCTTCCGCGACCCCAACGACCTGCTGCAAATCCTGGTCGTCACCGCCAAACTGCTCACTGGCTTCGACGCGCCGATTTTACAGGCCATGTACCTGGACAAGCCGATGCGCGATCACACCCTCTTGCAGGCCATCACCCGCACCAACCGCACTTACGGCGACAAAAAGACGCACGGCCTGGTTGTGGATTACCTGGGCGTGTTCGATGATGTGGCGAAATCGCTCGAATTTGACGAAGAAGGCTTTCGCCGCGTGGTTTCTAACCTGGCTGCGCTCAAGGCGCAGCTGCCCGGGGCGGTGCAGAAATGCCTGGCCTACTTCCCCGGCGTGGACAAAAGCCTGGGCGGCTTCGAGGGCTTGCTGGCGGCGCAGGAGTGCCTGCCGAACAACGAACTGCGCGATGCCTTCGCCGCCGATTACTGTGACCTCTCCAGCCTGTGGGAAGCCATCTCGCCCGACCTGATCCTGGCCCCTCACGAAAGCGACTATCGTTGGCTGTCGCAGATCTATGTCTCAGTGCAGCCCACCAGCGGCGCGGGCGCGCTGCTCTGGCGCAGCCTGGGGGCCAAGACCATCGAACTGATCCACCGCAATGTTCATGTCGAAACCCTGCGCGACGACCTGGATAAAATTGTGCTGGATCCGCAGCTTATCGAGGCCATCCTCAACACCCAGAACCCCGGCCAAAAGGCGCGCGAACTGGAATTTAAAATCGCCGCCCGCCTGCGCGCCCATCTCAATAATCCGCGCTATCGCAAACTTTCTGAGCGCCTGGAAAAGCTGAAAGAACAGCACGAAGCCGGCCAACTGCACAGCATCGCTTTCCTCAAGGCCCTGCTCGACCTGGCGCGCGACCTGGTCAACGCCGAGAAAGAAGTCCCTGCCGTCGAAAATGAAGACCGCGGCCGGGCCGCCCTGACCGAACTCTTCCAGCAAATCCGCGCCGCCGACACGCCGGTTGTGGTTGAGCGGATTGTGGATGATATTGACGATATCGTGAGGAAGATCAGGTTTGATGGCTGGCAGGCCACCGAGGCCGGCAAGCGCGAGGTGCGCAAGAGTTTGCGCCGGACGCTGGCCAAGTACAAGCTCCACAAGGATGAGGATCTGCTCAAGAAGGCGTATGGCTACTTGCAGGAGTATTATTAGCGCCTCAGTCTTCTGCTGGCGCAGAGACCTCTTGGGTGACGCCCCTTTGGCAGATCGCCGCCCCGGCGATGACGAGCAGGGCCGCCAGCCACAGGTTCGGCGAGAAGGATGCTTTGAGAACGACGATCGAAATGATGGTAGAAAGCAGCGGGGTGAAGTACGAAAGGGCGCTGAGCAGGATGATTTGCCCGCGGCGCACGCCAAAATCCCAAAACGTATAGGCCAGCCATGCCGGGCCGGTCGCCATGTACGCCAGTTGCAAGAGGCTCGCGCCGCTCCACTGCGAATGCTCCTGGACGCTCAACCGCAGCGCGCCGAGCGCCAATCCGCCGGCCAACAAAAACAACGCCACACCGCTGACCCGGTTTTCGCCCAACCAGCGGCGGCTGAGATTGGTATAAAGGCCCCAGCAGACTGCTCCGATCAACATCAAGAGGTAGGCCGCGGCGTTCGCCGCCAGAGATTGAACATTGAACGTGACGCCGCCTAAGGCCAGGGCGATGCCGGCCAGCGCCAGCAGGATGCCCAATGGCAGCGCCCGGCTGCCGCGATGCCCCAGGATGGGAATGGAAAAGACCAGGGTGAGCGCCGGCCATAAGTAGTTGATCAATCCCACCACAACCACCGCCTGGTGATCGACCGCCAGGCCAACCGCCAGGTAGAGGCAGACAATATAGACCACAAAGAGCGCCCCGCAGCCGAAGAGATACGCTCGTGGCAGGGCGAAGATCGGCCGCCAGCCTTTGTACTGGCGCAGCGCGCGGACGCTGGCCAGCGCGCCGGCCAGGAGGTAGATCGCTGCGCCAGTGCTGAAAGGTCCCAGCGCCTCGCTCAGGCTGCGCGAGAAGCCGATCGTCGAACTCCACAGCAGGATGGCGCACAACCCAAGCAGGGTTGGCAAATTCTGCGCCGCAAAGCGCCGCGCCTCTTGCGCAGTGTTTTCACGGTTGGCGGCCATAGGCCTGGTGGTCTCTCATCTTGAAGCGCCCAGTGTTTTCACGGCTGGCGGTCATAGGCCTGGTGATATTTCATCTTGAAGTTTGCCACGAGTTGGCGGTATAGGGCGTGTCGTTCGGGATCGGGCCGCCAGAGCGTTCCAGGTCGGATGCGGGCGGCAAACTCATCCAGCAAGGCCGCCGGCGCAAGGCCCGGCAGGGCGTCCGCCGGCGGCGCGCCCAGGGCGGCCTGTCCTAACATGGCTGCGCCGATGGCCGAGGCGTCGCCGGCCTGCTGATCGCTTCCACACTCGACCGCCATCAAAGGGGTTCCAAGCACGTCGCAAAGCATCTGCGCCCACAGCGGCGATTTCAAGATTGCCCCGGTCAGGCGGATCGGTTCAGCTTCCGCCGGCGCGCCTTCCGGCTGGAGCGCCTGCCAGATGGTGGCTAAGCGGAAGGCCACCGCCTCCAGGATCGCCCGCGCCACGTGCCGCCGGTCGTGTTCCAGTCCCAGGCCATGAAAGCTGGCTTTGGCGTCCGCTTTCCAGTAAGGATTGCGTTCCCCGGCGAAAAACGGCAGGATGACGACCCCCTCGGCCCCGGCGGCAGCCTCGCCCGCGTCGGCAAAAAGCTGTTGGTAGCCGGCGGCCGGCGGGAGGTCGGGGTAAAAAAGCTCGCGAATGCGCTGGAGGGCCAGGCCGGCGTTGTTGATCGCGCCGCCGGCGTACCAGCGGCCTTCGGTCAGCAGGTAGCACCACGTCCGTTGGCCTGGCTCGGCGGCGGTCTCAGGCATGGCGTCCAGGTAGGGCTGCGGCGCAATGCGCCGCACCGCGCCGCTGGTGCCGACCGTAATCACGCTTTGACCGGCGTGGGCTGCGCCGGCCCCCAGGTTTGCCAATCCGCCGTCCGCCGCGCCGGCGATCACTTTGATCCCTGAGTCGGCCGGCAGGCCGAGCAGATGGGCGGCCTGCCGGCTGAGCGGGCCGATCACCTCCAATGGCGAAACCAGCGGCGACAATTGCTCGCTGCGGATGCCGGCCAGGGCCAGCGCCTCGTCATCCCAGGCGCAGCGGTGAATATCCAGCAAGCCTGTGCCTGAGGCGATGCTTAAATCGGCCGCCCAAATGCCGGTGAGGCGAAACAAGACATAATCTTTGAGCGCCGCAAAGCGGGCGGCTTTGCGGCTGATCTCCGGCTCATTTTCTACCCACCAACGGATTTTGGCGATATGGTAGATCGGCTGCAATGGGCAGCCCGTGCGCTGGTAAAGCGCGCCGGCGTCGGTTTGGGCGCGCAGCCGCGCCGCGATCGTCGCCGCGCGTTGGTCGGCCCAGGTCAGCGCGGCCGCCAGGGGCGCGCCATCAGCCGCCGCCGGAAAGCAGCTGTGCATGGCCCCGCTTAAGCATAGACCGAGGCATTGGCCCGGCTGCGCCGCGGCGCTGTCTTGCAGCGTCGCCAGCAGCGCCCGCAAAGCCGCCGCCGCCCCTTGCCAGACGGCCTCAGGCTCTTGTTCGGCCCAACCGGGGCGCGGCGAGGCGATCGCGCTGCGCTGCCCCAGGGTATAACCGCTGGCCGCGGTCGCCAGCACAGGCGGCGCAGCTTCTTGCCACCCACCGGCGCGCAGCGCAATGGCTTTGGCGCTGCTCGTGCCTAAATCGAGTCCAATGACAAATTCCCGGCCGGCGCTTTGCGGGGCAGTCATGCCGCGAACAGGCCGCGCAGCAGTTGCAGCGCCGGGGCAGCCTGGGCGGTCAGGTCTTGCCAGCCGGCCTCCACCGAGATGCGTTTGGCGTAGCCGGCTTGTTTTAGGGCCTGCACAAAGGGAGCAAAGTCACACGCCTCGCCGCCCGGCGGCATCCGCCCGGCGTAAGTGGCAATGTGGCTGTGTTCCAGCCAGCCGCCGGCCGCGACAATATCCGCCGCCGGCTCATTTTCTTTCACCCAATGGTAGGCGTCCACCAACACCCGCATGCCCGGTTGGTTGACGTCCCGCGCATATTGCAGCCCTTCTGCCACGCTGTTGATCACGTTGGTCTCGCCGCGGTTGAGCGGCTCAACCGCCAGGGTAATGCCGTGCAGTTCGGCCAGTGTCGCCGCCTTGCGCCCAAATTCCACCAGTTGGGCGTAAGCCTTTGAACGGTCAAAATCTTCGGGGATTCTGCGCGCCCCGCCTGAGCCAAAGACAATCGTGCGCACCCCGGCTTGCTCCGCCCTCCGGCAAACCGTTTCAAGGTAGCGGGTCAAGCGGGGAAAATCCACCGTGGGGCCGGTGATCTTTAAATGCCCCGGCACAAAGACATTGGCCGCCAGGCAGGGCAGGCCGGCTTGCTGGATTTGCGCCAGGATCGGCGCGAAGACCTCGTCGCTGGCTTCGCCTTGCAGATGGGCGGCGACATTGATCTCCAGGTAGTCGTAACCGGCGGCGCGTGCCAGGGGGCCTGTTTCAGGGCCGCCGCAGATGCCGAATAACATCTCAGCCTCCATCATTGAGCGAGGTTCTGGATGACGCGCTTGAGGGCATTGGCGGCCACGCCAAATAGCTCAGGCCCGCCGCCCGGCAGGTTAGCGTTCAAGTGCGGCTCAATCGAAGCGAAGCCGCTAAAACCTGTTTGCGCCAGGGCCTGCAAGATTTCGGGAATTTTGCTATCGCCCTCTCCGGCCGAGGTGATGACATGATCGGCGTAGCGCGAATCCTTAATGTGCAGGTAGGCAATGTGCTTGCGCAGCAGGTTGAAGGCTTTGGGGTAAGTTTCTTCGTCGCACTGGACGAAATTGGCCGGATCAAAGGTGGCCTTGACCTCGGCGCAGTTCAAACTTTCCAGCAGGTCCAGGCAGCGTTCAGCGGTGTCGCCGTAAATGTGGCGTTCGTTTTCATGCAGCAGGGTTAACCCTGATCCTTTGTTTACCTCGATAAAACGCGTCCAGCGTTCCAGCACTTCGTCGCGATAGAGGGCGGGGTCTTCGCCGGCCGGCATGTAAAAGCTGAACATGCGCACATAACGGGTTTGCAGCGTGTGGGCGACCTCCAGGGTCTTCTTGAAGCGCTCCAGGTGCGGCTCGAACGCCTCGCTGATCGGGATTTTGCCGATGGGGGAGCCGACCGCCGAAACCCCGATGCCGGCCTCGGCCAACATTCTGCCCGCCCGCTGCACTTCATTCAGCGGGTAGTCTATGATCACTTGACCCTCCCAGCCGCGAAATTCAAGGAAATGCACTTCGTTGGCCAGCATGACCTGGATCTGTTCTTCCAGGTGGGGGGAAATTTCGTCGCCAAACGCGCTCAGGATAAATTGAGACATGGTAGGTTCTCCTGTGAGGGGATCATGGCTACGCCCAGTTGGGCGATGTTTCGGGATTCCAGGCCGGTGGAATCACCGAGTAGTTTTCGTCGAAGCCGGCCAGCGTGATCATGTCTTCGGCGGAAAGCTCGAAGTCGAAAATATTGGCGTTCTCGATAATTCGCTCGCGATGCACTGACTTGGGGATAATCACCATCTGGCTTTGCAATCCCCAGCGCAGGGCGACCTGGGCCGCTGTTTTGCCATATTTCTGGCCGATTTTTGCCAGCCGCTCATCCTCGGTGCGGCGGCCGCGGCTGAGGGTGCTGTAGGCCTCAACGACGATCCCCTTGGCGGCGCAGTAAGCGCGCAGTTCTTTGCGCTGGATGAAGGGGCTGACCTCGATCTGATTCACCGCCGGCGTAATATCGGTCTCTGCCAGCAGTTCGTCCAGGTGGCGAATCATGAAATTGCTGACGCCGATGGCGCGCACTTTGCCCTGCTCGCGCAATTGGACCAATGCCTTGTAGGTCTGGTTGCGCAGCCCGGCTGCCGGCCAATGCACCAGGTATAGATCAAGGTAATCGGTTGCCAGGCGCTTCAAGCTTTCCTCGCAGGCGCGCAGAGTGTTCTCGTAGCCCTGGTCGTCGTTCCAGACTTTGGTGGTGATGAAAATCTCGCTGCGCGGCGTCCCATTTTGGCGGATGGCCGCCCCTACATCTTCCTCGTTCTTGTAGATCCGCGCCGTGTCAATATGGCGGTAGCCGGCTTCGAGCGCCCAACGCACCGCATTTTGCGTCGCCTCGCCGGTCGGCGAGAGAAACGTTCCTAGCCCAAACCACGGCATAGGAACCTGGTTGTTCAGGATGACCTGAGAGGTGATTGTAAAAGTCATTGTAACTCCTTAAGTGGCTGCCAGCAGTGGACCAGACCATGCAGCGAACGGCCTTCGGCCAGGGTGCGCTCCGCCTCGCGCGGCTCAAGCGCCAGCAGCGGAATGCCTTTGTCCACGGTATGCTGGTAGATATGCTCCATATCATTGTATTCGGGCTGCGTTAATTGAATGCCATAGACGCCCCGCATTTGCCCCATGCGCCGGATGTAGTGGCTGCCTTTGCCGCAAAAATGCACCGCTCCGCCGTTAAATTCGTCCAACAACTGCTGATCGTACGGCTCGATAAATTGCTCAAACATGCGAGGCGAGAAATTCATCGCCGAATCATCGCGCAGCATAATGACGCCGCGGTGGAGCAGCGCCCAGTGCGGGGCGAACCTTTGGCTGGGCTGGGGGCTGTAGGGCGCGCCGCTGACCAGTGCGAACCAGCGGCGCAAAAAGCGGGTGTAAGTAGCGGTGATCAGCTTTAGCAGGGCATGCACCAGTTCAGGCTGATCATAAATATCCAGGAATAAGCGGCTGCCCCACAGCAGTTCGCATACGTCCATCGGGCCTTGCGTATCAGGATGGTAGAGGGAAACATAGCGGGCGATTTTGGGGTAGTTTTTGAATAAGTCCAGCGTTTTGCGGGTGGTTTCAAAAATCTGCGCTCCCATGCCCTGCTCTGGATCGGGGATGCCCTTCTCGATCAGGGCGATCAACGCCTCGCTGCCGCCGGCGATCGGGCGCGAGGTGGGCAAAGTGTCTATTTCCCGATCCATGTAGAAGATTTCTGCGCCGAATAACGAGGGCAAGATGCAGGTGCCATAATTTGCCCGCGCCATTAAGAGCGCCCCGCTGCCCTCGGCCAGCGCCGCCGAACAGGCCCCAAGCTGCTGCAAGGTCATTTGCTCAAAGTCGTTGAGCGCGTCATTGACCAACACTTTGGGCCAGGCGATTTGCGCTTCCGCCGCGCGCACTCGTCGCGGCGAGAAAATAGCGCCCGAAAATTTGTTTTCGAGAAAAGCCTGCCATTCGGCCTGTAACTGATCTTCAACCTCTGGATCGATCCGCTTTTCAAGGTCTTCGAGATAGGGTTCGAGCATAAGAGTCTCCAGGCCGCCCCAGGCGCTACAACCATCCGGTCAACTGCGCCAGGCGGCGGGTGTATTCGATGAAATTGGGCCAGGTGATGTCCGGCGGCACACCGTGATCGCAGCCGGGCAGATAGCCGCCCTCTTGAATGACCGGCGCAACCCGCGCCAGCTCGGCGTACATCTCTGACCCGCCAGCCGCCAGGGCGCGTTTGTCAATCCCCCCGCCAAAGGCGATCTGCCGCCCATATTGTCGGCGAAACGCGAGCAGGTCATTCCCCGCCGCGACTTCTACCGGCCAGGTGTATTCGAAACCGGCCTCAATAAAGAGCGGCAGCAGCTCGCCGATGTAGCCATCCGAATCGATCATAATCGCCGTCCCATGCGCCTTAAGCAGTTCGCTCCAGTCTTGCCAGACGGGCAGCAAGAAGCGCCGCGCCATGCGAGGCGAGATCATGCTGTGCAGTTTGTAGGCCATGTCTTCCGAAATCATCACTGTATCCGGCTGGATGTGGCGCAGCACCCGTTCGAGCGCTTGATGAACGAAATCGCGCCAGAAATTGATCATCTCCTGAACAAAAGCCGGCTCATCCATGAACAGCATACACAGCTTTTCAAAACCGCACCATTCGCGCAGTTGCCAGAATGGGCCGTTGATCGTGAGATTGAGAACGTCCTGGCGCGCTTGCAGCTGCGCGCAGCGCTCCGCAAAATCATCGGGAAAACGGCGCGGGTCATGGGCGTCATAGCGCCATTGGATCTTCTCCTCCCAATCCTGGCGCGTCTCCACCGGGAAGCGATGCCAATCGCGGGTGACAAAATCTTTGGCGTAGCGCAAGTACGAAACGTCATACACATCCGAAATTTCGACGATCGCCCCCATCCAATCCTGGACGATCCAATGGCCGCTGCGATGCTCGATCACTTTTTCCTCAAAGATGGGCAGCATGGCAAAATTAACATCCAGGGCGGGCTGAGGCAGGTTGCTCTCGATGGGAATCCCCAGCATTTGCCAGAGGTAAGGCTGCCAGTGGATGGCGACGCCGTTCTCATCAGTTTCAGGCAGTCCCTGGGCATGCCAGGCGCGCAGTGTGGATTCGCGCGGCCCACCCGGGTTGAGAGGAATTTTGTCCGGCTTTCCGAAGCGGATGGTTTCAAGAAAACGTTGGCGGGGGTTCATAGAGTTGACCTTCATCTGGGAGTTCGCGCCATTGTAGAGTTGATCAAATGACTTGTCAAGGTAATGGTTGTCGGGGGATAATCTCAGGGAGATTAATCTCCGGGATAGGAATGATAACCAACGAGGCGGGAACGCGGTAAAATCTATCTCAGGAGATTGCACAAGGAATGACGTGGTATGCTTAGTGAACCTGTTTATATCATGCTTGTTGAGGACAACCCCGATCATGGGGAACTGGTTGTGCGCACCCTGGCAGAGCATCGCGTGCCAAACCGGATCTGGCATTTCACTGATGGACAAACCGCGTTGGATTATCTTTTCCGGCGCGGGGCGTATGCCGATCCTGCCTCCAGTCCTCGCCCACACCTGATTTTGCTGGATTTGCGTTTGCCGCGCGTCGATGGGCTGGAAGTGCTGCGGATTGTGAAAGAGAATCGTGAATTACGCAGCATTCCGGTTGTGGTGTTGACTTCCTCGGCTGCTGAACAGGATGTGGCCGGCGCTTATCGCAATCATGTCAACAGCTATCTGGTGAAGCCTGTTGGATATGAAGAGTTTAATCAGTTGATGGGAGATATGGGTTTTTATTGGCTGGCCTGGAACACCAAAAGGTTAAACGGATAGATTTACAGCCGGGGATGTTTTCCCATCCACCGGCTGAGTTGTCTGGAGTGCTTGTATAGCGTTCTTATTCTTGGGTATCCTCACGAATGACATCAAAACCATTCTTGCCCAGCAGGAAACGAGCCGGTTCCTCATCCTCAAAATCAAGATCATCAAGCAGGAACTCTTCAGTCGAGTCGATATCGGGGTTTTGTCCGATCATGAAGTTGTAGTTGCCTGGGCCGGCGGTGCGTTCCAGAGTGTGTAGGATTTTCTGGATGCGATTCTGATCCTCGAAAGGCCCATTCACATAAAATGGCTTGCCATTTTTGCCAAATTCGATCTGATGCCGGCGCGGGTGAGCGTCGGGCGCATCCAGGATCAGGCTGGCATCGCGGTAGTCGGGATGCGGCTCGAAACCATAACGCCGGGCGTATTCCACTGCGCCATAGATGAACTCATGGGCGAAATCCACCTCACACGCCAGGGGCTTGGACTGACAAATTTTGGGCAGCAAATTTTCGAATTGCCTGCGTGAGACGCCCACTTTGTACATCGCGTCTTTGACCCCCAAACAGTACACATCTATCATGAAGACACTGAACAGCACAAGGTCGGGCGCTTGTTGGCGGGCGACGACAATCGGCGCGATGCCGGCTTCTTGCCATTTGGCGTAGATCCAACAGCCCAGGATCGGATATTCCGCGGCCTGTTGCATTTGATGCCGCGCGCTGAGGATAACGACCGGTTTGGGTTTTGGTAGGACAATATTGAATTTGACCGGCTTGCCCTTTTTCTGATTGGACTTTTTTGACGACATACGAACTCCTTAATGATAAAGCAGCGCAGACCGCCGCTTAGAATAATTCTCGCTTGCGAAAGCGCGCCAGGAACGCGTCGGCCAGCCCAAAGCCGATCCCTCGCGTGCTGCCAGTGATGACTACTGTTTTCATGGCTTGCGCTCCAGCAGCAAGGTTTCGATCAGTGCGTGGGTGCGAGCGCGTTCTTGCTGCAAGGCTACCAGCAGCATCATTGCCAGAACGCCGATAAAAAACGTGCCAAGGATGTCCAAAACTATCGTGACAGAGATGGGGCTGCCATCACCGTGCACCGCGATCGCGCTTTGCCCATTGTGAACCAAAGAGTCACTTGTTTCTTGAGACATGGAAGTTTTCCTTTACAGGGTGAAATAAGCCTCAAAATTGGGCTGCCAGTGGAGAGGTTTGTATTCGCCGGAGGCTTTATCCTGGATGTATTGGCCTCGATAGTTTTCGGTCGCAATGCAATTCAGGGCGTCAAGCAAGGCGTCAATCTCCTCAGTGGTATTATACAACCCAAACGAGGCGCGCAGTAAGCCAGGCATATCCGAGCGATCGTGCGCCAACATCTGCTCGCGGACGTGTCGCGCTTCGGCTTCATTCAATCCCAAGAGATGCAGGATATAGGGATGAGCGCAGAAGCAGCCGCTGCGCACGCCAATCCCAAACTCGTAGCCCAGGACGGAGGCGGCTAAGAAGTGGGAAACGCCTTTGACGCGCAGGGGGATCACTCCCAACCGCCCGGCGGCATTGGCCGGGGAAGGATCGCCATAAACCTGGATGGCGGGCATCTTTTGCAGTTTTTGCAGGGCGTATGCGGTTAGCTCGGCTTCATGCTCCGCCACCGCTTGCATCCCGACTGCCTCTAGCTGCCGGATGGCCGCAGCCAGGGCGATGACGCCCACCGTGTTCGGGCTGCCGGCCTCGTCACGCTCTGGCGGTTCCGCCCACACCACATCCTCCAGCGTCACAATTTCCACCGTCCCGCCGCCGCGGTAATCAGGGTCGCCCTGCTCAAAAATATCGCGCCGCCCTACCAGAGCGCCAGTGCCAAAGGGGGCGTACATTTTGTGGGCGGAGATCGCCGCAAAATCCAGATGGGCTGGATCGTCCAGCGGCAGCATATTGACCTGGCGGTGCGGCGCTAACTGCGCGCAGTCAGCCAAAAAGAGGGCCCCGGCGCGGTGCGCTTTCTCTGCCAGGCGGTGGATCGGATTGAGAAAACCGGTGACGTTGCTGGCGCCGGTCACCGCCACCAGCGCCAGGCGCGCCCCGTAGGTGGATAGTTTATCGTCAAAATCGGCCTCATCCAGCCGTCCATCCGCCTCCAGCTTGACATGGATCACCGTGGCCGCGCTGCGCCAGGGTAGATCGTTGGAGTGATGCTCCATGCCGGTGGTGAGGACAATATTGCGCTCAGGGGTAAACGGAAAGCGCCGCGCCAGCTTGTTGATAGCCTCAGTGGTGTTTTTGCCAAAGATGCAGGTATGTGTGGCCGGGTCGGCGCCTAAAAACCTCAAGACGATCTCGCGCCCTTGTTCAAAGACATGGGTAGAAAGCTGGCTTTTGAAGCCTGTGCCGCGATGGACGCTGCTGTAGTAAACCAAAAAATGGTTGACGGCTTGCTGCACCGCCTCGAACGAGGGGGTCGAAGCAGCATTATCAAGATTGATGTACCTTTTGCGGCTGCCATCCAGCAAAGGAATTTCAGCCTCAAGGCCTACAAAAAGAGAACGATAGGAGGGGATAGGCATAGCGAAGTCTTTCAAGGGGGGGATAATTAATCGAAATTATATATCATGATTTTACTTGCAATTCATTCTAATTTAGTATAAAATGTGTGTGTTTGTGGGTTAAAGTGGGTCGAAGTGGTGTATTTTTGTGAGCGCTGGTCTGAAACCGGCGCTCGATGATTAAAAGGATGGTTAGAACGTATGTTTCTGGGGCAGCATCGTCATAGTCTTGATAGTAAAAATCGCTTGACCATTCCAGCGGCGTACCGTGAGGAACTGGGCAATAGCGTTTACCTTTTGCAAGGCTTTGATGGCAACCTGATGCTTTACCCGGCAGCCGCTTTTGAGCGGATGGCCCAAAATGCGGATCTGCTGAGTGAAACGGATCCCGACTCGCGTCTGTTGAAGCGCATGTTGTTTGCCACAGCCAGTTGGGTCGAAATGGATAAAAGCGGGCGCGTGATCATCTCTGATTTTTTGCGTGAATACGCCCAGGTGACGAATGAGGTGGTCGTTTCGGGCGCTCGCGATCATTTCGACATCTGGTCGCCGGCTGGTTGGGAAAAGCAGTTGGCGCAGTTAAGAGATGCCAGCGTCGCCACACGCTTTGCAGCGCTGCGCATTGCACCCCAACCGGCGGCTGGATGAAAATGGGCTTGTACAGTGTTCTTTTTATAACAGATACCATGTTTAGGCAACACCCCAAAGGATGAAAATGGATGCTTTCGTAGTGACGGCTTCAGCCGTTCCGGGCAGGACAGGCGACTGAAGTCGCCACTACAAGGAACCTATTTTCAAGTCAGCAGCGCTATGGTTTTTGAAGCCCATCTCCCTGTTCTTTACCAGGAAATTCTACACGCTCTACGACCTTGTGCAGGAGGGCGGTATGTGGATGGCACCTTGGGCGCGGGTGGGCACGCCCAGGGCATCTTGCAAGCCAGCGCCCCAGATGGTCTGCTGTTGGGTCTGGATGTAGACCCTCAGGCTTTGCAGCTTGCTCGCCAGCGCCTGGCTCCTTTTGCTTCACGCAGTTTTATCCTTCACGCTTCCTACATCACCCTCCGTGAACAAATCCAGGCTCTGGGTTGGCCGTTGGTAGATGGCGTCCTCCTTGACCTGGGCCTTTCCTCGATGCAGTTGGATACCCCTGAGCGCGGCTTCTCCTTCCAGGCGGATGCGCCTCTGGATATGCGTTTTGACCCTGACAATCCCCTCACCGCCGCTCACCTGGTCAATTCGCTCTCCGAGAAAGAGTTGGCTGATATTCTTTACACTTATGGCGAGGAGCGGCGCGCATACCAGGTCGCCCGCGCCATCCTGGCTGCCCGGCCGCTCCACACAACCGGCCAACTGGCGGCGGTTGTGGCGCAGGTCACTGGCAGTGGACGGCCCGGAATGCACCCGGCGACCCGCGCCTTCCAGGCTTTGCGGATTGCCGTCAACCATGAACTAGAATCCCTGGAGCAAGTCTTGCCGCAGGCATTGGCTGCTTTAGCCCCTGGCGGCAGGCTGGCTGTGATCTCCTTTCATTCCCTGGAGGATCGCCTCGTCAAGCAGTTTTTTCGTCGTGAGAGCCGTGATTGTGTATGCCCTCCCCGCCAGCCGATATGCACCTGCGGGCATAAAGCCAGTTTGATTGAGATTACCCGTCAGCCACTTTTCCCCACTGAGGCTGAGGTACAGCAAAACCCTCGCGCTCGCAGCGCCAGGTTGCGCGTGGCCGAAGTGATTAAAGTAAATATCCCGGAATGAAAATGGCGCCGCGGAGAACGCAGAGTCTTTTCTCTGCCTTCTGCGTTCCGCGGTGTTATTTTCAATCAGTTTTTTGTCGGAGAAGCAATGTCAACCAGTTCCCGTTTCCAACAAGCATACGCCCAGGCGCCATGGCGACTCCAGCTTCAGCTTAGCGGAGCGTTTATCCTGGCCCTCATTGCCGCATGGATGATTGCCGCCATGTACCTGGATGTTTCAACTCGCGCCGCGGCGATTGGACGCCAGATTCAAGAAATGCAGGTGAGCAGCCGCTCCCTTTCTGTGAACAGCGCCCAGTCCGCCGGCGCTGAAAGCGATCCACTTAGCGACACTCTCAGCATCGAAGAACTGCGTTTGATCAACGAGAATTTGCAAACCCAGCTCGCTTATCTTAGCTCGGATGCGCTGATGGTTGATCGCGCGACGAAGATGGGCTTTAAACCTGTTGCGGCAGATGAGCTTTTATATCTTCAGGTTGCTGGCTATCTTCCCCGTCAAACTGCTCAACTGGCGCCGCCGCCTGGCCCGGCGGTGGGAGAGATGGGCAATGGGGAGTGGGAAGTGGGCGGCGATCCCTATCGCCGGCAGGCGCCGCAAGCCATGTTGGAGTGGTTGAGGGATGAAATCCTGCGCGCGCTGGAACTGGTCAGGGAGGCTCAGCCATGAAACAAACTCTCGCATCCCCCGTGCCTCATCGCTCGTCACTCGTTCGTCGTTATCAGTTCGTGGCCCTCTTCTTTGCCGCGGCGGCGGTCGCCATCGTGGCCCAGATGATCCGTTTGCAAATCAGTCCAGATGCGATTGAACTGCGCAGCCGCGGTCAGCTTTACACCCAAGAACTGCACACTTTCTTCCCGGCCCGCGGTGAAATTCGCGATCGCTGGGGCAATGTGCTTGCCGGCAACCAGACTGTGTATGAGATCGGGGTGGATTTGCAAACTCGCAGCCGCAACCCTGAGACGATTGCCTTTACCCTTAGCCGCGTCCTTTCCACCCATGCCGAATACAATCGCCCTGAATATTACGATTCGGTCTTTACCGCCGCCAGCCGCCAGCCCATTTCTGGCACCGTGTACGCCGTTCTGGCCGATTATGTTACGGAAACTGAGGTCGCCGAGATCCGCCGTTGGTCGCAAGAGTACGAGCAGCTTTACCAGGATCGCGCCGACGATAAAAATCGCCAGACTCTTCAGGGCTTGATCATTCGCCCTCATCTGATGCGCGTCTATCCTGAAAAAGACCTTGCCTCCGGGGTAATTGGCTTTGTCAATCGCCAGGGAGAGGGTTTCTTTGGCGTTGAGGCGCGCTACAATCCTCTGTTGGCTGGCGAGCCGCAGACTCTTCCCATGTCCACTGACCCCACCCGCGCCCAACAGCTGCCGGCGATCCCGGATGGAGCAACTTTGATCCTCACCCTGGATCGCGAAATTCAGCGGATGGCTGAACAAGTTCTGGATGATGCAATCGTTGCCAACGGCGCGGAGGGTGGTTCTGTGGTCATCCTCGACCCCCGCAACGGTGAAATCCTGGCGATGGTTTCTACCCCCCGCCTCGATTTGAATCAATATTGGCAGTACAGTGATATCTTCCCCGGCGCGACCCCCTTCAACCGCGCCGTCAGTCGCGACTACGAACCCGGCTCCGTCTACAAAGTGCTTACAATGGCCGGCGCCCTCGATAGCGGCGCGGTCAAACCTGAAACCACTTTCCTGGATACTGGCTCTTTTGCCATCGGCGGCTATTATATCCATAACTGGAACTGGGGCGCCTGGGGCGAGCAAAACATGACCGGCTGTATGCAGCATTCTCTCAATGTTTGCCTGGCATGGGTCGCTTCTCAAATGGGCACCGATATCTTCTACAGCTACATGCAAAAATTTGGCATCGGACGCCTGACAGGTATTGATCTGGATGGCGAAGTCCCTGGCCGTCTTAAAATCCCCGGCGACAGCGATTGGTACGATGTTGAACTGGGCACCAACTCCTTTGGGCAAGGCGTCGCGGTCACTCCCCTTCAGCTTTCTGCCGCGATTGCCTCCGTCGCCAATCAGGGTGAAATGATGTCTCCCCATATTGTCATGGCTTATGTAGAGAACGGTCAGCAGTACACCATCCCTCCTCGCCCTATTTCCCACCCTATTTCGGCTGAGACCGCCCATACCCTCACCGAGATGCTCGCTGTCTCCCTCGAAGATGAAGCCTCGGATGCTCTTGTCCCCGGCTATCGCGTCGCTGGCAAAACCGGCACCGCCTCGATCGCCGGCCCCACCGGCCTGTACGACTCTGATCTTACCAACGCCTCCTTTGTCGGTTGGGGGCCTGTGGATGATCCACGTTTTTTGATCTATGTCTGGATAGAGAAACCCACCAGTTCTCCCTGGGGCTCCGTTGTTGCCGCGCCGATCTTTAGTCAACTTGCGCAGCGCCTCGTTGTCCTGTTGAACCTCCCACCCGATACCATCCGCCTTGCTATGGCTGCCCAGGCCTCCACGACACCTTAGCGCCCATTGTCTTTCGTTTTTACTTGCAGTCATGCTCACCCTCGCCGATATTCTTGAATCTTTAACTGGCATCCGGCCTTCGCCGGCGGCGCAGATCAACGTCCTTCGACAGGCTCAGGACGCCGCCGCGCAAGTGATCACCGAAGCCACTGTCGACTCGCGCCAGGTTATCCCTGGAGCTTTGTTTGTTGCTTTGCCCGGCGAGCGTGTGGATGGGCATGACTTTGTCGCCCAGGCTTTCAAGAAAGGCGCGGTTTTGGCGTTGATCGAACATGACCTCAATCCGCAGTCGCCGGCCGCCCAATTCCCGGTCATAGACTTACGCCTGGCTGCGATCTCTGACCCCTCCGCGGATGACGGGATGGTTAAATCGGACCTTTTGGCGGCTTTGGCAGGCATTGAAGGGCCTTTTTGTTTGCGAGTGGAGAAATGCCTGCCCGCGTTACAGCAAATCGCCTCCTTTTGGCGGCGGAAGCTAAAAGTGAAAGTGATCGGCGTCACGGGCAGCGTTGGTAAATCTACCACCAAAGAACTTGTCGCCGAGGTCTTGAGCCAGCGTTATCGCACCCTCAAAAGCCCCGGCAACCTGAACAATGAAATTGGCCTGCCGCTGACCGTTCTCAGTTTGAGCGAGGGCCATCAGCGCGCGGTTCTTGAAATGGGATTTTATGTTCCCGGCGAGATCGCCTTCTTGTGTGATATCGCCCAGCCGGCGATTGGCATTGTCACCAATGTGGGTACTGTGCATGCCGAGCGCGCTGGCTCTGTGGAAGCCATTGCCCAGGGCAAAGCTGAATTGGTGCAGGCGCTTCCTTCTGATGGATGGGCGATTTTGAACTACGACGATCCCTGGGTGCGCGGCATGGCCGCCAAAACTTCTGCCCGCGCCTTCTTCTATGGGCTTGATTCGCGCGCCGATCTATGGGCCGACGAGGTGAACGGACTTGGGTTGGATGGCATCAGCTTCAAACTCCACTTTCGTCGTGAAGTTCTGCATTTGCGCGTTCCCCTGATTGGGCGGCATTCGGTTCATACCGCCCTGCGCGCCGCCGCGGTCGGTTTAGTGGATGGCCTCACCTGGCAAGAAATCATCGAAGGCTTGCGCTCCAGCGCCACCCAACTGCGCCTGGTGGCTGTGCGCACCTCTGCCGGCGCGCTGCTCCTGGATGACACTTACAACGCCTCCCCCGAGTCCACCCTGGCGGCCCTCAACCTGTTGGCCGAACTGGATGGCCGCAAAATGGCCGTCCTGGGGGATATGTTGGAACTTGGTTTGTATGAAGAGCAGGGTCATGATCTGGTCGGTGTGCGCGCCGCCGAAATCGTCGCCGAGTTGGTCACTGTGGGCCAGCGGGCGCATGGCATCGCCAACGCCGCTCGCGCCTCGAACGCCCACAGCAGCCGCCCTCCCCTTATCGTCAAGGAATTTGACGCCAGTCAGCAGGCGATTGAATATTTACAGGGTCGCCTGACCGAAAAGGATGTCGTTTTGGTCAAAGGGTCGCGTGGCATGCGTATGGATCGCATTGTCGCTGCCCTTGAGAGCGCTGCATCTGCTGAGTCGTCGGTGGAGGCTATATGACCCAAGCTTCCCTTAATATCCACCCATTTGCTGAGATGCTAGCGGAGGCTGCATGACCCAGGCTTCTCTTTCTCTCGCTTTGGCCGGCTTTAGTTTTATGCTGACCGTAATCTGGGGAGAGCCTCTGCTGCGCGTGCTGCGCCATTTTAAAGTGGGCA
>CAIQJJ010000791.1 GCA_903872065.1 uncultured Anaerolineales bacterium
CGATCACTTCCATACTCTCGAAGAGCGGCGGGCTGACCGTCTGGCCTGTTACGGCGACGCGCAGGATGCCAAAAACCTGGCCGGCGCTCAGACCCAATCCCTCGACCAGGGCGCGCATGGGCGGCTCGGCCGCAGCCGGCGAAAGCTCAGGCAGGCTCTCCAGGACGGATAGGCTTTGGTGAGCAATGGCGGCCGCTTCGGCGGCGCTCAGGTTCTTGGGGATCAAATCCGCCGCCTGGGGGATGACCTCCTGGCGGAAGAAGAAGCCGCCGAAGGGGATGGCGTCATCCAGTGTGACCAGACGCTCGCGGATGAGGGGGATGATCTTGAGCAGCACGGCGTCGTCCACCTCGTAGCCGGCCTTTGTCAAGAAGGGGCGCACGCGGCGGGCGAGGTCGTCATGCGCCAGGGCGCGGATATGCTCGCCGTTGAAATGATCGAGCTTGGTGAAATTGATAGCGGCCGGCGAGGGGGTGAGATGTTCGAGGCTGAACTTTTCGACCAGGTCAGGCAGGGTGAAAAATTCGGTGTGATCATCATAGCTCCAGCCCATCAAAGCAATCCAGTTCAACACCCCCTCCGGCGTGTAACCCAGTTCGGCCAGGTCGTTGAGATAGATGGAGTGACCATCTTTCATCGCGTCAGAAGCGTCGCGCTTGCTCATTTTGCCCTTGCCGCTGGGTTTGAGGAAGAGCGAGAGGTGGGTGAACGCCGGTTCCTTCCAGCCAAAGGCGCGAATAATGTGTCCATGCAGCGGCAGGCTGGAAAGCCATTCCGCCCCGCGCACGACGTGCGTAATGCCCATCAGGTGATCATCTACCATTGCCGCCAGGTGATAGAGAGCCAGGCCATCCGACTTGACCAGCACGCTGTCATCAAGCATCGTGTTTTCTACGGTGATGTCGCCGCGCAGAGCGTCATGCACGCTGATGCGGCCCTCTTTCGGCATCTTGAAGCGCACCACATGCTTCTCGCCGTTTGCGACGCGCCGGGCAGCCTCCGCCGGATCCAGTTTGCGGCAGGCGCCGTCATAGCGCGGGTTTTGCTTGGCCTTAAGCTGCTCCTGGCGGACCTTTTCGAGGCGCTCGGCGGAACAAAAACAGTAAAACGCCTGGTCGCTCTCGATCAGCTTGTGGGCGTATTCCTGGTAGATCGCTTTGCGCTGCGATTGGTGATAGGGCGCATGCGGGCCGCCGACATCCGGGCCTTCGTCCCAATCCAGGCCCAACCAACGCAGGCTGCGCACCAATTCTTCCTCCGCGCCGGGGACATAGCGCTTCTGATCGGTATCTTCGATGCGCAGGATGAACTGGCCGCCAGTCTGCCGCGCCAGCAGGTAGTTGTAAAGGGCGGTGCGCCCGCTGGCAAGATGGGTGCGACCGGTGGGCGAAGGGGCAAAACGGACGCGAACGGGAGAAAGGATGGACATTCAGGAGACTCCTAAGGTTAAAATTCGAGGACTTTGTGGCGCAGGACGACGCTTTCCACCAGGCCAATGCCGAGCAGCAAAGAGAGCAGCGAACTGCCCCCGTAACTGATGAACGGCAGCGGCAGGCCGGTGGCCGGCAGGAGGCGCAGATTGACGCCGATATTGACCATGCCCTGGAAAGCCAGCAGGGTCGCCACGCCAAAGCAAATCAGCGCGCCGTAGGTATCCATGGCGATGCGGGCGGCGCGCAGGCAGCGATAAATGACGAAAAGCTGCAAGAGCATCATCACGGCAATGCCGACAAAACCAAATTCGTTGGCCATCGCTGAGAAGATAAAATCGGACCAGCGCACCTTGAGGAAGCGAAGCTGCACCTGGGTGCCGTGGCCGTAACCCTGCCCCATCAGACCGCCAGAACCGATGCTGATCAGGGCCTGGTTGATGTTGTAGTTCTCGCCGTGCGTGGCTGCTTCATCGGGGGCGATAAAGTTGTTGATGCGGTCAATCTGATATTGGTTGATGACTTTGGCATCGCGCAAAATGGGAAAAAGCGGGATGCTGATCAAGATCAACAACAGGCCAATCCCGGCCAGGATCAAGATATGCTGAAAGCGCATGCCACTGGCCCACGCCAGGGCAAACCACAAAACCATGATGACGATGGAGGTGCTCATGTTGGGCTGGAGCAAAATCCAGATGACCACACCCACCGCCATGACCAGGCTGCGCATCAGCCAGCTAAACTGTTTGATGCGCTCGCGGTTGCGGGTAAAGAAGCTGGACAGGGTCAGGATGACGACAATTTTGGCGATCTCAGAGGGCTGGATGTTGATGACGCCAGCTTCGAACCAGCGCGCCGAGCCAAAGGCGGCGGTACCGACCACGTACAAAGTCGCCAGGACAACCACCGTACCAACGTAAATCGTGGTGCTCAGCGAGGCCCACAGGTGATAGTCAATCGCGGCGGCGATGAAGACGAAGACAAACCCGATGCCGGCAAAGATCATCTGCCGCTGCGGGTGATTGGCTAATTCGATATTTTCGGCCACGGTCGAGCGGATCATGGCGACCCCCAAAATGGTGAGGATCGCGACCGCGCCAAGCAGCCAATAATCGAAATGTCGCCAGGCAGACTGCTGCATAGCAAGCTCCGTCTATGCGCCGCGCCGGCGGCGGGCCGGGCGCAGGGGAATATCGGCCAGCAGGCGCTGCTCGCGGCCATCCTGTTCCATCTCAATGCGCAC
Organism: uncultured Anaerolineales bacterium; assembly: GCA_903872065.1. Lineage (GTDB taxonomy): Bacteria > Chloroflexota > Anaerolineae > Anaerolineales > UBA4823 > CAIQJJ01. The sequence continues at coordinate 2,674 of CAIQJJ010000791.1, forward strand.
GGCTTCGGGGTCTATTTCCACATAGCGCGAGATGACCGTGATCAACTCATCCTTGAGCGTTTGCAGGGCGCCCGGCGTCAGGTCTGTGCGATCGTGGATCAAGACCAGCTTGAGACGCTCTTTGGCAGTGTCGGCGCTTTTGCGATCGCGCCCGAAGACACGCTCGAGTAAAGTACTCATATCAGTTGCCTCCAGGGCGCATCCAGCGCGCCAGTTTCCCAAGGAGATTGCCCTGGTCGTCCAGGTTCAAGAAAGGCACCTGCTCGCCGCGCAAACGCCGCGCAATATTGCGAAAAGCCTGCGCCGCCTGGCTCTTGCCGTTCAAGACAATCGGATTGCCACGGTTGGTGCTGGTAACTACATGCTCATCGTCCGGCACGATGCCAAGCAGGTCAACCGCCAGCAGTTCCAGCACATCCTCGGTGCTGAGCATATCGCCGCGCTTGACCATGGCCGGCTTGATGCGGTTAATCACCAGGCGGGCGGGGCCTTTTTCTTCGGCTTCAATCAGGCCGATGATGCGATCGGCATCGCGCACCGCCGAAACCTCAGGATTGGTGATCACCACGGCGACATCCGCCGGGGCGATGGCATTGCGAAAGCCGCGCTCAATGCCAGCCGGGGAATCGATCAAAATGTAGTCGCACTCGGCGCGCAGTTCGTCGCACAAGCGCACCGTGTCGCTGGGCGAGAGCGCGTTTTTGTCGCGCGTCTGGGCGGCGGGGATCAAGAACAACTCCGGCAGGCGCTTGTCGCGGATCATCGCCTGGCGCAGCCGGCAGCGCCCCTCAACCACA
>CAIQJJ010000792.1 GCA_903872065.1 uncultured Anaerolineales bacterium
CCAGGTAGTCCTGGTAGGCGCGCAGGGCGTTCTCGTAGTCTTCCTTCTGGTCGTAGGCGCGGGCCAGCGCCAGCAGGTACTTCTCGTCGTGGTAGGTGCGCCAGGCGGCCTTGAGGCCATCGAAGTGCAGCATATCTCCTATCCGGTAGAACACGCCGGCCAGTTTCATTGCAGCGATGAAACGCTGAACGCGATTTTTACCCTCTCCTCCCGCACACTGCACCTGTGCATGCAGAACGAAATTTGGGATGGGATCAAGCGCGATCAACTGCCCTGGATGGGAGACTTGTACACAGAAGCATTGGCAGCGTATACCCTCTTTGGCGATTACCGCCTGGCGCGGCGCTCGCTGGCAGTCCTGGCCGAAATCGGGCCGGCCGATGCACGTCTTCTTACCACACAGCGTTATCCGGGGTTGACCGCGATTTGGAAAACGGCCAGCGGCGACATTAATGACATCCCTTCCTATACCCTCTGGTGGGTCGTGGGCTTGTGGGATTACTGGATGTACAGTGGGGACAGTTCTTTGCTGCTTGACCTGGCGATTGAACTGGAAACAACTTTAACGCACATTGCGCGTTCGGTCAGCAGCGACGGTCTCTGGCGACTGACAGCCGGCTGGGACTTTGTAGATTGGGCGCCTCTTTCGCCGCAGGAACGGGCAGTGTACTGCCATTTGTTGGCCTGTCGCGCCCTGGATATGGGCGCAGAATTGCTAGAAGCGATCGGTCGGCCCACTGAATCCTTACGCAACTTGCAAGCCCAAATGGTGGATGCTGCACGAAGCGCCTGGTGGGATGAGGCTGCAAACCAGGGTCGCTTTGGCGTCTCCCATCATGTCAACGCCCAGGCCATTTGCAGTAATGTGTTGAGCGAGGAAGAGGCGGCCGCGTTGTTCGCGCAAGCGCTCCAGCCCGATCCGGCCTTGAGCATGACTTATTGGCATCGCTATCTCGATCTGACGGCGGCGCGCCGGGCCGGACAGATCCGGTGGGGGCTGGACTACATTCGCCGCCACTGGGGCCAGGCGCTGCAGGTAGGGATGACCGCCCTGTGGGAGGCGTTTGATCCTGCCTGGCTGGGCGACGATCCTCATGCAGTCTCCATGATCGGGGCCGGATACGCCCGTTACGGCGGCTATGAGACCTCACTGTGTCATGGCTGGTCCGCCGGGCCGGCAGTCTGGCTGCAAAACGCCATTTTGGGCATCAAACCTGTGGCAGCCGGCTTCAAACGCTTTTCCTTCTCTCCCCAGTTAGCCGGCCTGGAATGGGCCAATGGGACAATACCAACCCCTCACGGCTTACTCCAGGTTCACTTACAAGCACGCGCCGGCGCACTGCCAGTCGCGCGCCTGGAGATCCCGGAGGGGATCCATGCCATCATCCCAGACCAAGTCTGGCGAGAATGGCAAATTCAATTGATCAATCGAACACAACATGACTCGCACTTTAAAAGCCGAATATTTGCTTAAACCAGACCTTGTCTTTCTCAATCATGGTTCATTTGGCGCCTGTCCCCGTCCGGTCTTTGAGGTTTACCAGAACTGGCAGCGGGAACTGGAATTAGACCCGGTGAGTTTCATCGGGCGGAGGCTGCCCTCCCTGCTAGAAGAGGCGCGCGGGAAATTAGCCGCCTACCTGGGAGTAGACAGTGGGGAGGTGGTCTTTTTCACCAATCCGACGACGGCCTTCAACATGGCGCTGCGCAGCCTGAATTTAAACCCAGGCGACGAAATCTTGACCACGACGTTTGAATACCCGGCCATGGAGCAGGCCTGGAATTATCTGGCGCACAAGACCGGAGCGCGCTATGTCCACCAGCCCACCCCTTTGCCTGTCGCCTCAAAAGAAGAATTTGTCGAGGCGCTGTGGCGCGGCGTCAACGAAAAGACTCGCGTCATCTTCTTGAGCCACATTGCGCCCTTCATTGCCCTCATTCTACCGATCGAGGAAATCTGCCAGCGGGCGCGCGCGGCGGGCATCTTAACGATCATTGATGGCGCCCATGCCCCAAGCCAGATTCCGCTCAACCTGGCGCAGGTTGGGGCCGATATTTATTTCGGCGCATGCCATAAATGGTTGAGCGCCCCTAAGGGGTCTGGTTTCCTTTACGCCCGCAAAGAGGTGCAAACCTGGCTGGAGCCGCTGATAATTTCTGCGGGATGGGTGCAAGAGAAGCCGCTGCCGGCGCCGCAGGCTCCTGATGGGCGCTCCTGGTTGGTGCATTTCAATGAAGGACAAGGGACGCGCGATCCGTCGGCGTTCTTATCTGTGCCGGCCGCGATTGAATTTCAAGAGACGCGCAATTGGGATGCCCAGCGCAGCCGCTGCCGCCAACTGGCCAGCGAAACCCGCCAACGCATCCACGCCATGACCGGCCTGCCAGTTCTCTGCCCCGACTCAACCGATTTTTTCCGCCAGATGGTTAGCGTAGTTTTGCCAGAGACCGATCTGGGCGCGCTTGGCCAACGCCTGTACGAGGAATACCATATCATTGCGCCCATCCTTGTGGTCAATGGTTTCAACTTAATCCGGTTGTCTTTCCAGGCCTATAACGACGAATCCGATGCAGATGCAATTGTCAATGCGTTGAAGACATTGTTATAATAGAGAAAATTTGCTGGCTTGAGGAGTACTGCTTTGACGCTGCGTCAACCCAATTCACGTCACTGCTTCGTCTGTGGACTGGAAAATCCTGTCGGTTTGAAATTGCACATCTACCAAACCGAACCAGGGGTCATCGAAGCTGAATATAACGCCCCGGAGCATTTCCAGGGCTATCCAGGCGTCTTACATGGTGGGATTGTCGCCACCATTCTGGACGAAATCAGTGGGCGCGCCCACATGGGCGATGACCCGGCCGCGCCGCGTTTTATGTACACAGCCCGGCTTGAAGTAAAATACCGCAAAAATGTACCGATCGGGCAGCCGCTTAAAGTAGTGGGAAAAGCCGGCAAAACCAAAGGCAGGACAGCCGAGGGTTGGGCTGGGATTTACGATCAAGCCGGCAACCTGCTGGCAGAAGCCAGCACCCTGCTGATTGATGTTCCCCAAGAGACGCTAGATATGACGAACCTGGCCGACCTGGGCTGGAAAGTGTATGAATAAATGCTATGACCATCCTTGAGTATCATCGTCCACACACTCTGGCTGAGGCTTTGGCGCTTCTTGCTCGCCCTAACCCCCCGACCCTGCCGCTTGGCGGAGGGACTGCCTTAAATGATCCTACATACCGCAGCCGCCTGCCAGCCGCGGACTTTGCGGTGGTGGATTTGCAAGCGCTTGGGCTGAATAAAATCGAAGCCAAAGATGGGCGGCTGCACATTGGGGCTACCGCAACCTTGCAAGATCTGCTCAACCAGGCGGAACTATGGCCGGCGCTAGCTGAAGCGATCCGCCTGGAAACAACTTATAATTTGCGCCAGATGGCCAGTGTCGCGGGGACGTTGGCAGCTTGTAACGGACGCTCACCTTTCGCGACCGCCTTGCTGGCGCTAGATGCTGAGATCACGCTTGTCGGCGCAGGGGATGGTGTGGACAAGGCGACCTCAGCGCCAGTAGGCTTGGGCGATCTGCTGCCGGTGCGCGCCTCGCGGCTGGCAGGACAGTTGATCACCGAAATCCGCCTGCCGCTAAAAGCAAAGTTAAGCTACAATTCAGTGGCGCGCACTCCAGCCGACCAGCCAATTGTCTGCGTCGCAGTCGCGCAATGGCCTTCGGGACGCACGCGGGTGGCGTTGGGCGGCTATGGCGCAGCCCCCACCCTGGCCGCGGACGGGCCTGAAGCGGAGGGCAGTACAATTGCCGCGCGAGCGGCTTACAGCCAGGCAGCCGATGCCTGGGCAAGCGCCGAATATCGCGCCGAGATGGCCGAAGTGTTAACACAACGGTGTTTAGAGGTACAGTAGTTTATTTTTGATCACTCGGAGGACTATATGACCGATGAAATGGGTTTTGAAGTGCGTTTGGCTGTTTCCTATGAAGAGGCGATGGAAAAAGTGGTTGCCGCGCTGAAAAAGGAAGGCTTTGGGGTGCTGACGCGCATTGATGTCAAAGCAACCTTGCAAGAAAAACTGGGGGCAGACTTTCGTCCTTATGCCATTTTGGGCGCTTGCAATCCACCCCTGGCGCATAAGGCGCTCTCAACAGATGCAGTGGTTGGCTTAATGCTGCCTTGCAACGTCACTGTTGAAGCAGACCCGGCGGGCAGTGGAGCGATTGTGCGGATTGCCAATCCTGAGGCAATGATGCAAATGGGCGCCCTGCAAGCCAACGAAACACTGCGTGAGGTAGCCGGGCAGGCGCGCAAAAAGCTCGAGCGGGTTGCGGACGCGTTGGTGGAATAATCCAAATTAAGTCTGCCTCAAATGCAAGCGGCAGCCGCCGCTTGCATTTGAGGCAAGTCGTTTTTAAGCAGGGAATGTATGGATCAAGTTTTGATTAAAAACCTGCGGTGTCGTGGGATTATTGGGATCAATCCCGATGAGCGCGAGAAAGCTCAAGAGATTCTGCTCAACATCACCCTGTTTGCCGATCTGCGCAAAGCCGGCGAAAGCGACGATATCGCCGACTGCGTCAACTACAGCACAGTTGCTAAAAAAGTGCAGGCCCACGCTGAAAGCGCCAGGCGCTACACGGTTGAGGCGCTGGCGGCGGACCTGGCGCTGCTGTGCCTGGCTGAGCCAATGGTCACGAAGGTGCGGGTGCGGGTTGAAAAACCAGGCGCAGTGCGCTTTAGCGAGTCGGTGGGGGTGGAAATTGAGCGCAGTCGCGCGGACTGAGGCGTTTAAGATGGTCAAAAAATTCTTGGCGCTTCGCGGGAGAGGCGCGAAAAGCGCCCAGCATGGTCGAGGTGGTCATGCGCGCGGCATGTTTTTTGACGCCGCGCATGGCGGAACATAGGTGCATCCCTTCGACTACCACCGCCACGCCCACAGGATGCAGCAGCCCATCAGTGAAATCGGCAATCTGGCGCGTCAGGCGTTCCTGCACTTGCAAGCGGCGCGCGAACATATCCACAATTCGAGGAATTTTAGAAAGTCCGATAACTTTTCCTTGCGGGATATATGCAACGTGGGCGCGCCCCATAAAGGGCAGCAAATGATGCTCACACAGGCTGTAATATTCAATATCGCTGACGATCACCATTTCATCGTAATCTACCTCAAAAAGCGCCTCATTGACGAGTTTGACCGGGTCCACGCGATAGCCAGAAAGTAATTCGGCGTACATGCGCGCCACACGTTCAGGGGTGCGCTGAAGTCCTTCGCGGGCAGGATTCTCTCCCACGGCTGTAATAATCCTGGCAACCGCCTGCTCGATAGCCGGATAATCTATCTCTGTATCCAAAAGCAATTCAGCCTGGTCATAGATGCTTTCATCGCTGTCGTCCACACAACTCTCCTCGAAAGTAAAAGGCGGCGGAAACCTCCGCCGCCTCGAATGAATGGTCAAACTCGATTGTACAACCGTCTATTGCGAAAGAAGAACAGCACTTCGCAACGACGCGCCTAGCGGGTTTCTGGTTCAATCAAACCGTAACTGCCGTCGCGCCGCCGATAAAGGACATTAATCCGATTGGTGTCGGCGTTTTGAAAGAGGAAGAAGTTTTCGTGGCCGAGTAAGGTCATTTGCTCAATGGCTTCCATCTCACCCATTGGCGTCAAAACAAACTGCTTGCGACGAGCAATCACTGGCCCGGCTGCGTTTGTTTCTTCTTCTTCAATAGCTTCGGGAATTACATCAGCCGCTGAACGACCGTCGCCACGGCCATGGTAATGTTTGCCCTTGAAACGTTCAATCCGGCGCTGAATTTTATCATTCGCGCTATCAAACGCAGCAAACAAATCATCAGAACGTTCTTCAGAGCGTAAGATAAACCCTTTCCCGCGCACGGTAATCTGCGCCACATGGCGATCATCAGCGCTGCGAGCAGCTTTTTCGTGCGCCAGGTCTACCCGCATTTCTTCAATGCCAGGCAAATACCGATCCAGCTTAGCAATTTTCTTGCTAACATAATCGCGGATACGCTCGGTCACTTCGATATTGCGTGTGTAAATATCAACTTCCGTAGTCATGGTCATTCTCCTAAAGCTTGATGGGTTCAATTCTGGGAACTGCCTACAGTGAATCCGTTGTATGCAAAATCGCACGGGCCAACGTCAACCCATACACACTCCTTGCCCCGGCGGCGACAAGAGCCGTCGCACAGGCATCTAAAGTAGAACCAGTGGTGACAACGTCATCAACAATCAACACACTCTGTCCATTCACCAGTTCTCGATGAGCCACAAAAGCTCCTTTGACATTCTCTTTGCGCAGCGCATGCGACAGGCCAACTTGGGACCGCGTCTCGCGCGCTCGTGATAAAGCCTGCGAACGATATTTAAGCCCTAAGGCCAATCCTATTGGCCTGGCAAGCAAAGCTGCCTGATTATAACCCCGTTCGGCCATGCGCGCTGCGCTCAGTGGCACAGGCAAAATCAAATCAATAGACCAATTGAGCTGCTTCAAATACTCAATCAACGGCCGCGCCAAGACCTCCCCTAACGCAATATCTCGGCGATACTTCAAGCGATGCTGCGCATCACGGATTTTTCCGCTGAAAACGGCCCATGAACGCAGAGCGGCATACTGCGGCGGTTCACTCTGGCAGCGGCTGCACAAATTGGCCGTGGTTTGGACTTGCCCACAACATGGACAAACCATAGATGAAACTCGTTGAACACTCTGTTGGCAACTGGCGCACCAACGCGCCCCAGATTGGTTACAGCCTGCACAAACCGGCGGATACAACCAATCTAACCCGGTCCATACAGTCTGATATAAGCGATAAGCCAGGTTTCCCGACAGGGGCATCAGCGCCTCGCGTGTCTCGACGTAACCAGAACAACTTTTAATTTACTTTTTGCTTACTTTCCGCCGAACATCCCTGAATTCATCATCTTGATGGCGGCGGGCGTCAACAAGACAATACACAAGGTGGGAAAGATTAGAAAAGCCATTGGAATGAGCATCTTAATGGGCGCCTGATGCGCTTCCTCTTCAGCCATTTGGCGGCGTCGAATACGCATTTGATCCGACTGGATGCGCAAGACTTGCGCCATACTGACGCCCAATTGTTCACTCTGGATCACCGCCGCGACAAAGCTGGTCATTTCAGCAATACCCAGGCGTTCAGCCATGTCGCGCAGTGCATCGCGCCGCAGCTTGCCTAATTGAATCTCTTTTACGACGCGGCCAAAGGCTTGCCCAAGCTCATTATCCCATTTTTCATAAAGCTTGGCCATCGCCGCTTCAAAACCCAGGCCAGCCTCGACGCAAATGGTCAACAGATCCAACGCATCAGGCATTGCCTTCCGCACCGATTTTTGGCGGCGGTCAATGGTACTTTGCAATAGCAAATCAGGTACGTAAAAGCCAAAGACGGAAGCGGGAATGCCGATCATCAAGCCTTTTCCCTTAAACATGCTCCCCGGCCCAGAAACAGCGTCCAGGATTACAAAGAGCACCCCCAACGGCAAACCGAAGAAACGGAACGCAAAGAACATTGCCGGCTCAATATTTCCAGGGTTGCCGGCTTGCTCCAGCTTCTTCTGGATCTGTTGAATAGCGTTTTGCGGTGTAAACTTAAGGGCAAATTCGCCCAACTTACGCGCAAAGGGGTAAATCACACGTTCGACAAAAGGCAGCGAAAGTTCAACATCTTCCAGCGAGGCCACCTCGCCCTGCGAGGCAAATTCCGCCAGGCGCGCTTCAAAAGGATCGGCGTTTTTGGAGGAGCGTATCCCAATAAAGACCAAAACCCCTGCCACCGCCAGGACAATCCCTCCTACAACCAACAGGGGGATCAAAATCTCGGGAGTAAGTTCAAATGGCATTGCGAACTCCTTTCTAGACTTCCACTGTGGCGATCTTCTGCATCACCATATATCCACTGCCAATCATCCCCAGGCTGATGACGAGGACTGGGATGCCGATCATCCTGCCGCCCTCGCTAAACAGCAGCATAATATACTCGCGATTAAGGAAGTACAGGGCAACAAAAACCATGATCGGCATGGCAGACAAGAACTTCGCCGAAACCATCGCTTGCGAAGTCATGACGCGAATTTCACCTTTGACACGCACACGTTCGCGAATGGTATGCGAAATGGTGCCCAAAATTTCTGCCAGGTTTCCGCCTACCTCACGCTGGACGTTGATGGCAGTAATCACCAGGTCCAAGTCTTTACTGGGGATGCGTCGCGTCAGGTTTTCGAGTGAGCGCTGCATATCAACGCCAAACTGCATTTCTTGCACCACACGGCGAAATTCATCGGAGATGGGCGGAGGAAGGTTCTTGCTGACAGCTTCCAGCGCCTGCATGGTTGAATAGCCGGCTCGCAAACCGTTCACCGTCAGGGTAAGCATATCGGCCAACTGCTCATCAAACTTGATCAGACGGTTGCCTTTTTGGCTGCCTACATACATCTTCGGGGCAAAAAAACCAACCGCCGCCCCGATTCCTGCCGCAATCAATTGCTGCCCAGCCAAGAACCAGGCAACCCCTGCACATCCGACAATCGCAATCGCAACGACTGCAATGTACTCCCCCACTCTTAGTTTCAAATCCGCCTGGGCCAGGTCCTTTGCCAGACCTTCACTCCATGAAAACTTACCGACTTGATTATTCAGCCAGTCTGCAAGTGCAGTATCGTTCTTTTCTTTTTTGGGACGCTCCTCAGCCGGGGTATCCACGTATTGGTCCAGGCGGCTGTCTACCAGCGCGCGCTGCTGCCGCACTGAAACCGCCAAGCCAACCCCCAGCAGCAGCACAGCCACCCCAACGCCAATAATCAGAATCAGAGTTGTGCTCATAGTTTACTCTTTCAGAACATCAGCGCCCATCCAAATCTAATAACGCCGACGTTCACCAATACCGAAGACGGAAGCTGGTAAATGAAGACCAGCCGCCTCAACCTTGTCCATAAATTTCGGGCGCAAACCGGTCGGGCGCAAACGACCAACCACCTTGCCCGCTTCGAAACCAGTCTGCTCAAAGATGAAGATATCGGTCATGGTGACCACATCGCCTTCCATACCAGTTACTTCAGAAATGTGGGTGATCTTACGACTGCCGTCGCGCATACGCGCTTGGTGAACAATCAGGTCAATCGCAGAGGAGATCTGCTCACGAATGGCGCGCACGGGGAGGTCCATGCCAGCCATCAAGACCATCGTTTCAAGACGAGAAACCGTATCCCTCGGGCCGTTGGAGTGGGTCGTCGTCATAGACCCATCGTGACCGGTATTCATTGCTTGTAACATATCCAGTGCAGCCGAGTCGCGGATCTCGCCTACAACAATCCGGTCGGGGCGCATACGAAGCGCATTCACCACCAGGTCGCGAATGGTGACTTCCCCGCGTCCTTCAATGTTGGGGGGACGAGATTCCAGTTTAACCACATGCTCCTGCTGCAACTGAAGTTCAGCCGCGTTTTCGATCGTCACAATCCGTTCATCGGCAGGGATAAAACCCGACAACGCGTTGAGCAAGGTGGTCTTTCCCGAACCAGTACCACCTGAAATCACCACATTAAGACGGGCCTCCACACATGCTTTCAGGAACTGCACCGCTTCAGGAGTGACCGAGCCAAACTGCACCAACTGATCAACCGTAATGGGTTTTTTAGAGAACTTACGGATGGTAATGACCGGGCCAATCAACGAAATCGGGGGGATAACCGCATTCACACGCGACCCGTCCGGCAAACGAGCATCTACATAAGGGCTGGACTCGTCAATACGACGGCCTAAGGGTGAGACGATCCGTTCGATAATCCGCATCACATGATCATCGCTTTCAAAAGTAACCGGAGCGCGGTGAATCTTCCCTTTTTGTTCCACAAAGATGGTCTTGGCGCCATTGACCATGATTTCCGTAATGGTGCTATCTTCCAAAAGCGTTTCCATCGGGCCAAAACCGAGAATATCTGCGGCAATTTGCTCAAACAGGCGCTGCTTTTCTGGTCGCGACAAGAGAATATTTTCTTCAGCCAGAATTTGCTCAAACAACTCCTGAATGGTTGCCTTCACCTCGGCGCTTCGTGAAATATCCATCGAGGGATTCATTTCAGTAATTAGACGGTTCTGCACCCGCGATTTTAGATCCACAAAGGGGTCTTTTTGGACGCCCACGCCGGGGGATACAACCCGCCGCGCCTGGACAAGGCGCGACTTGGCGTCTTCAGCGCTATTGCTGGGGGCGGCTGGGGCGCTGCTTGGCGCGGCCGGTGTAGTTCCTCCCCCCTGTCCTTGTTCAATACGTTTGAGTAAAGACATATCGTCCTCCTCCTGATACCTTTAATTACTTCTTCTTCACTGCAATACCGGCGCGCGGAGGGGCTTTGGCTTTCGGGTCTTCCTGAAGATCCATTTGCGCCAGGCGCTGCCGGACAGCATCGGTCAATGTGTAAAATTGCTTTCCAATGGGCTGGGTCTTATTCGCAATAATAAAAGGGATGCCTTTGTTGACCGATGGGACAATAACTTTTTCTTCCAGCGGGATTGTTGTGACAACTTCTTGTTTAAAAGTCTCGCTAATGCGCTCGGGCAAAACTCCAAGCCGTCGATCGAAACGATTCATGATAAAGATAACCCGTTTGCGATCCAGCCCCATAACATCTGCCAGGTTAAGAAACAAGCGGCTGTTTTTTAGCGATGGAATATCTTGCGTTGTCACCAAGACTACTAGATCACTTGCATCAATAATGCTCAAAGTAGTATCCGACAACTCCGAGCAGGCATCTACCACCACATAAGCATACATGCGGCACAGAAAACGCAAAATTTTGCTCATCTGATCGCCATTAACGTTGTCGGCTTCTTCTGGGCGATGCGGCGCAGGCAGGAACTTGATCCCTGAGGCAGCGTGTTTAATCAACACACCGTCCACAATTTCAGGATCCAATTCATTGGCGCGCGCGGCCAAATCTACCACGCTGTTCTTCCCTTGCTCATTCAAAAAGATAGCCACATCGCCAAAGCGTAATTTCCCATCCACCAAAACTGCAGCCGCCTCATCGCTGTGCAAACTGATCGCAAGGTTCGTCGCAATCGTGGTACAACCCGTTCCACCTTTTGGACTATACACCGTAATCACTTTCCCAAATGGGGCGCCAGCCGCAGCCACTGTCCCAGACGCGGCTGCAGCGCCGCCAGCCGCTGGCGCGGGAAAGACTTGGGCGCTCTTGGTTCGTTCTTCGCGCGCTTTGACCCCAGCCCGGCGAATGGCGGCTGTGAGATCATCTACAGAGGGCGGTTTGGTAAGAAAATCGTGCGCCCCGGCCACCATTGCTCGCCGCATGTAATTGGGATCGCTTTGCACCGAGAGAATAATAATCTGCGTATAAGGAACACTTTTCCGAATGGATTCGGTAGCCGTGATGCCATCCATATCTGGCATATTGATGTCCATCAAGACAACATCCGGCTTAACATTCTTAGAAAGCTCCAAACCTTCGCGACCAGTTTTGGCGGTACCGACAACCTCTACATCGTTCTCAAACTGAAGCAACTTACGAATATTTTCACGCGTTTCAGAAATATCATCAACGATAATCACACGCACTTTCTCTGTAGCAGCCATTCTTCACTCCAAAAAATCAAAAACATCACTAGGAGGCTTATTTCTCCGGAGTCGGAATAATATCATTCGGCAAAGAAGGCGCAACCAACTCATCCAGGCGAGGTTCAATACCAATATCCAACTTCACAGGACGGCTGATTGCATAATTATTCAGCAAGAAATCCAGAGTGACGGCCTGAGTTTGCACCGGTGTACTATCACCAACCGGGCGTAAAGCTAAGGTCAGTTCGGCGCCAGCATAGATCAGATAATTCAAAGTAACGGCGTCTTGCGGCGAAACAACCAGGGTGATAATATCAGGCGGTTTGGGAGGTACAGCCGTAACCGCTGGCCCAACTGTCGGAGAACGGGTAGGGCTAGGGGTGGCCGTAGGCGGCGCAGTTCGCGTCAGATCAGGGGTGGTTTCCATCTCCGGCTTCGTCAGCGCTTTACCGCTCACCTGCTCAAAAGTGCCAACCTGCAACACCATCACATCCTGGATCAACGTCTGGCTAACCAGGCGGGGACGTTGGTTTTCAGATGGCACCAAATAGAAAGACTGTTCAAGGAAGGGGTCTGTCTCCGAACGCCCCTGGCGAGAGGCCTGCCCACCGCCGGCGATCTGCGCCGTCAGGTTCCGCTGCAGCTCATTGGTGTTAAAAGAGCTGGAATCTTGACTTCCCAACAATATGGAGGGGCCAGGAGCTAAGACGCCAGCCGTATAACTGGGCGTAATCGTCTGGAAGTCTGGATCTAATTCGACCAACAGCAGCGTCACAATCACGTTCACATGATCGCCTCGCTGCGGAGCAAATGACACACTGGAAAGGCGAGTAATCGGAATAGAAACCGCCACCATCCCTGGTTTGATCAAAAAGGATGCTTCAGAACCCGGATTTGACACCTGATCAGCCTGGTCAGCGAGATAATGTTTGCTCAAAATGACGCCCGGTTCCAAATCGAAGCGGGCGCGCATCCCGACCGCATCTTCCACATCTGTCATATACATCCCCTCGACCAGACTCTCGCGTGGAAAGGCAATGGTACTTAAATAAGCGCTTTCAACGATAGCGCCCAAGGGAATAGGCTGAACCACCACCAGGATATCCACAGTGGGTATTTGGGTCGGCGTCGGAGAGGCCGACGGGGTGACTTTTTTGCCCCCCGACGCACCGCCTCCACTCACACCACCCAATAGCGTTGGGCCAAGCAGAACGACGCCTACGACTCCTGCGACCAATAGCAAAACGACTAAAATGATCAGTTTTCCACGACCACGCATAACGGCCTCCAATGGTTAATGATACACAATGTTAATTCAATCATACGCGTTTTATCTTAAAAGTCAAGCAGACCGAGGTACTGCAAGAGGAATCTTGCGGTAAAACCCTTGAGATTTTACGCGCAACACTCCCCTATAGTCTAATGGAAATCTCCAATTTACGCCACTTAATTTGACAGGAAAGTCTACACAAAAAACAAACTCTTTTCTTGCAGTTAAACCAAGAGTGGAGTTCCTTATGAGGAACTCCACTCTTGTCTAACTATAGCTTCTTCAGTAGCGCTAGACTATCACTAGAAGGACAGTGAGCTAGCAATGCCAGAGAAAATATTGCTGACCTGTGAACCGACCAGGGCCATAATTACGATAACAAC
>CAIQJJ010000793.1 GCA_903872065.1 uncultured Anaerolineales bacterium
CCAGTAGCGGTACGACGCGCGCGCGTCGTTACCACGGTTGATCCACGACCCACCCCGCAGCGCCAGCATCTTACGGCTTTGATCGTAGAAATTGGCCTGCCATTCCCAAACATTGCCGGCCAGATCCCACACCCCACAGGGACTCTGCCCCAGGGGATACATCCAGACCGGCGTCGTGCGACGGATGCCGCTTTCATAGACATTGGCGCGGCGCAGGATATCTTCAGTTTCGTCCAGAAGCTCATCGGGGCGCGACCAGGGAATAGCCCTGCCTCCGCCGGCTGCGGCGGCCCATTCCGCCTCGGTGGGCAGGCGGATCAGGCGCGGCGCGGGATGGGCCTGGCCTTCCTCCAGTTCCTGCCAGTGCGCCAGCAGCCACTTTGCGTATGCGTTGGCCTCCCACCAGGAGACGCCCACCACCGGCGCGGCGGGGCGCGCCCGGCCAAAACGCGGATCGCGCCAATATCTCGGGTAAACTTTCTTCGCCTCATCCCAATTGGCTTGCAGCCAGCGCCGCGCCTCGCCGCCCCAGCCGCCCAGGTCTGCATGATCTGGAGATTCGCCGATCCGCGGCAAGCCGCTCCAATAGCGCTCCGCCACAAAATCGGGGGCGCTCAGAAAACGGGCATACTGGGCGTTGGTGACGGGGTAACGGGCGATCCAGGCGTCCATCCCAGGGACGGCGACAAAATCGTGCAAATCGGACGGCTGGTAGCCCAATTGATCGAGGGCGTCGGCTGCGGCGGCCCGCGTCAGGAGCGGCGCGCCGCCCTGCCGCAAGGGCCGCTTCGTCTCCGGGTCGAGCGCCTGGGCGGTTTCGAGCAAATCCTGCTTGACCTCGCGGCGCGTCTTGGGCTTGAAATTCTCCTGGCCGACATCCACCAGGGCCAGGCCGGCCAGCAGCGCCCCGCGCCCGTTCAAAGCCGGATCGTCGGCTTCGAGCAGGCGCAGATCGTTGATAAAGCTGGCCAGGCCATCATCGTTGTTGTAGATCATCAACTGCCCGGCGGTCAACAAAATGACTTCCTGCCAGGCGGGGTCCTGCCAGTGCCGCTTGAGCAGGGTGCGGCGCTGATCGCTGCTGCCCTGGCGGGCGATCTCAACCGCCGCCAGGTATTCTTCCAGGGTCAGGTGAAAGAACCCGATCTGTCCTGGGCTGCGCTCAGTGAGCAGGCCGGCCTGCTCGCGGGCGTGATGCAAAAAGAGTTCGACCTCGTCTTCGATCTGCCGCGCCGGCTTCTCGTCGTCGTCCTGGCGCAGCAAGCGGCGCAGCTGCTCTTTCCAGCGCTCCAGCGGCATGGCCCCGCCCATCTGATGCTCATGCAGCCAATAGGCCAGCGAGTAGAGCAGGCGCTGCACCTGGCTGAGCGGCAAGGATTCCGCCCGCCCGCCCAGCGGCCCCACCTGCGCCTGCCGCCAGCTTTCAATCAAGATGCGCGTGACGGTGTCATAGACGCGCACCCGCAAATGCGGCAGGCGCACCCCGGTCTCGTGGATCATGGCCAGGATGGTCAGGAGCAGCGGGTTCATCGCCAGGCGCTGCACACTCTCGGAGCGCAGAATGTCGGACATCAAGGCAGCGACCTTTTCTTCAGCCTTGCGCAAAGCGGCTTCGGGCGGCAGGTCGGGCGTGTATTCGCGCTCGTAAGCCATGAACCAGCGCCGCAAAAAGTCTTCGACCTCGCCAGGAATTTGCAGCAGGCTCAACTCGACCTCCGCAAAGCCGGGCAGGTCGCCGGAGTGATAGCCCTCCACCCGGCTGGTCACTACCAGGCGGTTGCACGCCGCGTCGGGGCACCTGCGGCGGGCAAAGCGGCTGACCTCTTCCAACACCGCCTGGCGCAGGCTGATCCCCTGGCGCAAGTTCTCGCCCAGGTCGCCGACCTCGTCCAACCCGTCCAGCAGCACCAGGCAGCCGCCCTGCTCCAAAGCCAGTTGCAGCAGTTCGCCCTGGCGCGCCGCGCCGGGGTAATGCTTTTGGATGTATTCCAGCAGGAACGTCTCCAGCGCCAGGCCGTGATCCTGGCTGTACTGGCGGGCGTAATCCGCCAGGCGCACGTAGAGAGGCAGGTAAGGACGATCCAGGCGCAGCCCGCTCGCGCCGGCGGCGCCCCTGGCGAGCATCAGGGCGATGAACTTGAGCGAGATGGTCTTGCCGCTGCCGGGCTTGCCGACCATCACCAGGCGTTGGTGCTGCGCCAGCCCGCCGCTGAGGCGCTGCCCCTGCCGTTCCTGCTCCAACGCCAGGCGCTCGGCGTCGGGCGAGGCCTGTAAAGCCGCCTCTTCCCGCTCGCGCTGCTTCTCAGAGCGCAGCGGCAGCAGGCCCAATTCCAGGTAGACTTCGGCAAGCGGCAGGCGGAAGGTCTTGAGCAAGCGATCGAGCGAAAGGCCGCGCGTATCCAGCCAGTCAAATTCGCGCTGCAAGCCCAGGCGGTAGCGCCGCTCGATCTCGGCCGCCTCCTGCTCGCCCAGGCCGCGCTCCACCCAGGCGACGCGGAGAGCCTCGCCCTCAGGCGTCTGCACCAGGGCGCGTGAAAAACGATCCAGGCCGGCAAGGATGCTCTGCAGTAGGCCGCGTTCCGCGGCTGCATCGGCGTACGCGAGCAAGGGCCGCCAGGTCTCAGAAGTCGCCAACTGCGCCCGCAGTTGATGGAGCAGGGCGGCCAATGCGGCGCTGCGCGACCACGGCCAGCGCAGCGCCGTCAGCAGATCAGGCGGCGGCGGGGCCTGCGGATCGGTGAAGCCCAGCACAGCGACCGCAAACTGCTGGCGCAGGGCATCGGCATGTTGATCCGCCAGGCGATCCAGCCCAAATTGGGTGAAATAACTCGCCAGGGCGTCGTCTTCATCTTTCCTCTGGACGCCGGCCTCTTTCGCCGCCGCCAGGAAAATGGCGCGCAGTTCGACCTGGGCTTTCTGCTGCTGATAGCCCCGCTGCAGGCGTTTCTTGATCTGTTCGTCCAGCGGCTGCACGCCGGCCGCCAGAACTTGACCACTGACCTGTTCGCCCACTTTGAACAGTGCGCCGCCCAGGGCGCTGATTACGAGTGTTGAAATGGGTTCCATGCACTTGCCTCCGTCTGAGGTAAGTGTAGCATAAGGCGGCTGTCCCGTCCAGACGAGACCCCACCCCGCGGTACCCCACCCCGCGGTGGTCTTTACCGCGGCGGTGATCTTTACCGCACCCCTCCCCAACGGAAAACCACCGTTGGAGAGGGCGCGGGGCGAAATCTTGCTCCATGAAGCCGCGTCTTGCAGTAAAATAGCCCTACCGCCTTAAACCTTTTTTCACCCTAACCATCCTCCTTTTTACCGACCATTCCCTCACAACAACCATGATCCCTCCTCAATTTCACCTCACCCTCTCCCCCCAGGCGAACCCGGCGGCGGTGATCGTCGCTGGCAAGGCGCGCTTCACCGTGCTGACCGACCGCCTGATCCGCCTCGAATATGCGCCCGGCGGCGAGTTTGAAGACCACGCCAGCCAGGCTTATTGGTACCGCCAGCAGGATGTACCGCCCTTCCAATTGCAGCAGGACGCCGAACACATCGAGATCGAGACCGAATTCCTGCACCTGTACTATCAGATCACCCCCAAGGGATTCAGCCCCAAGACGCTCTCGATCCACATCAACGCTGCTTCCCCCGGCTTCACGCCCGTCACCTGGCATTACGGCGATAAACCGCGCGCCTCCGGCCCGCTCGGCGGCACCGCCCGCACACTGGACGACGTCAGCGGCGGGACGCGGCTGGACCCCGGCCTGATGGGGCGCGCCGGCTGGTCGCTGCTGAACGATTCGCAGTCGGTCGTCTTCAACGCGGAGGGTTGGGTGCAGCCGCGCGCCCATCCCGAAAACCTCGACCTGTACTTCTACGGCTACGGCCACGATTACCTGGGCTGCCTGCGCGATTTCAGCAAGGTCGCCGGCCCCGTCCCACTCATCCCGCGCTACATCCTGGGCAACTGGTGGAGTCGCTATTGGGCCTTCACCCAGGCCGAACTGTGCGGGCTGATGGAGGAGTTCGAGCAGCACAATGTACCGCTGGCGGTCTGCATTGTGGATATGGACTGGCACCTGGACGGTTGGACGGGCTATACTTGGAACCGCAAGCTGTGGCCTGACCCACAGGGATTCATTGACTGGCTGCACCGCAAAGGCTTGCGCACCGCCCTCAACCTGCACCCGGCGGATGGGGTCGGGCCGCACGAGGAGCAGTATCCGCAAATGGCCGCCGCCCTGGGCATGGAGCCCGCCGCGCAAGAGCCAGTCAAGTTCGACATCGCCAACCCGCGCTTCGCGGCGGCCTATTTCGACCTCTTGCATCACCCCCACGAGGCTATGGGGATTGATTTCTGGTGGATAGACTGGCAGCAAGAGCGCGTCACCTCCATGCCCGGCCTCGACCCGCTGTGGTGGCTCAATCACCTGCACTACTTCGATTTGCAGCGCGACGGCCAGAAACGCCCGTTCGTCTTCTCGCGCTGGGGCGGCCTGGGCAATCACCGCTACCCAATCGGCTTTTCCGGCGATACACACATCACCTGGGAATCGCTGGCCTTCCAGCCGCCGTTCACTTCCACCGCCGCCAACGTGGGCTACAGTTGGTGGAGTCACGACATCGGCGGCCACATGGGCGGCATCGAAGACGATGAGTTGTACATCCGCTGGGTGCAGTACGGCGTCTTCAGCCCGATCCTGCGTCTGCACTGCACGAAGAACCCCTACCATGAGCGCCGCCCGTGGGGGCGCGGCCCGGCAGCAGAGCGCTGCGCCAGCCGCGCCATGCGCCTGCGCCACCAACTGATCCCCTACATCTACAGCATGGCCTGGCGCAATCACCGCCGCGCCATCCCCCTGGTGACGCCGATGTACTATTGGGACAGCGAAGAGGAAGCCGCTTACCAGGCCGGCCACCAATACTGGTTCGGTTCCGAGCTGATCGCCGCCCCCTTCACCGAGCCGGCCGAGAAAGCGGTCGGCTTGAGCCGGCAGCGCGTCTGGCTGCCCGACGGCGAATGGTTCAATTTCTTCAACGGCGAGAAGTTGAGCGGCGGCAAGTGGCGCTTTGTCTACGGCGACCTGGGCGACATCCCCATCTTTGCCAAGGCCGGCGCGATCGTCCCCTTAGGGCCGGAACTCGGCTGGGGCGGCGTCGCCAACCCCGAAGCCCTATCCATTCACCTCTTCCCTGGCGCGAGCAACCGCTTCGAGCTGTACGAGGATGACGGCGAGAGCAATGAATACCAGCAAGGTCGCTATGCCGTCACCGCCTTCAGCCAGGTGTGGGAAGATGACGCCCTGCGCTTCACAATTGCCTCTGCCGCGGGGGATGGCTCAGTCATCCCGGCGCAGCGCGCCTACACGCTGATCGTGCATGGCCTCGCCCGGCCGGGCAAAGTCACGCTCAAGGTCAATCACGTCGAGCGCGCCGTCTCCAGCGTCTACGATGCCGCCGCCGAAACGCTGACCGTGAAAGCCGGCGTTATCTATCCGCAGGAGACGCTGACGCTGGCGGTGGATGCCGAGGCAGGGCTGCTGATGGCAAAAACCGACCCGCGCCCGGCGCAGATCCGCCGCCTGCTCTACCACCTGCCGATTGACACCTGGCTCAAGCATCAGATCGATCAGAATATCACCGAGGCGCTGGCCGGCGAGATCAGCCTGGATGATTGCCCCGGTCTCAACGACGCGCAGCGAGGGGCGCTGGGAAATTTACTGAGGTAAGGGAAGTGGCAGGCGTTAGATAGCTCATCAAAAACCACGAATAACTCTAATCTACACGAACTTGTTTTTATTCGTGAAAATTAGTGTTATTCGTGGTTAATCTTTGCGCTTTTGGCAGCGCCAAATGCTCAGCGGTCTCTGCGCTCTCCGCGGTGAAAACCGGCCGCAATCATTTTTTGACTACCTCGCTAACTCGCCAAAGCGCGCCATGATCGCCAGGGCGGGATCAACCGGGACTTTCGCCCGCTGCACATCCTTGGGGATGCTGATCGTGGGGGTCGGGCGGATGGTCTTGCCGGTGAACTGCGGCAGCCACTGCTGCTCCGCCTCGAGCATCTCACTGGCCATCACGCGAATCTCGTTCAGAGTCAGCGCCGCCCCGGCCAGCGGATCGAGGGCGCAGGCATGGACAATATGCTCCGTGTCGCCGCTCAAGGCCGCCTGGACAGTCAAACGCTGCACATTGATGTTGGTCAGGTTGAGGGCGGCGCACTGCGGCGGCAGGTCGCCGACGATCGTCTTGTGCAGGCCGGTGCGATCGACAAAGATCGGCCCTTCGGCGCAGCAGTCAGCCGGCAGGTTGGTGATCATGCCGCCGTTGATCAGGTTGCCGTTCAACTTGAAGGCGCGCCCGGTCTCCAGCGCCTCGATCACATAAGAACCGTATTCAATGCTGCGCCCAGGCAGGGTGGCCGGCTCGGCGCTCAACAGCATTTCGTGTTCGTACTTGTCCGCCACGTATTTGCACCAGTTGAAATAGGCCCCGCTCTCGCCGCCAAAGCCCGGCTCGTCGCAGTACAGATCGAGCGCCTTCTGATTCTTGCGGAACCAGGGGACATATTCCGCCAGGTGGCCGGTCGATTCGGTCATGAAGTAGCCAAACTGGCGAAAGACCTCGCCGCGCACTTTCTCATTGACGTAGAACTCCGGCTCCTCAAAACGCTGGCGCAGCAGGGGGTACAAATCCTGCCCTTGATGCTCCAGGCGCAGGAACCAGCCCATGTGGTTGATGCCGGCGCACAAGAAGTCAATCTCATTTTTGGGCAGGCCGACATAGCCCGAAATGAGGTCCATCGTCGTCTGCACACCGTGGCACAGGCCGACAAACGGCACATTGGAAGTCGCCCCGATCGCCCAGGAGACCATCGCCATCGGGTTGACATAGTTGAGCAGGTGAGCCTTCGGGCAGACCTCTTCCATCGTCTTGACCAGTTCAACCATGACGGGGATGCTGCGCAGGGCGCGAAAGACGCCGCCCGGCCCCAGGGTGTCGCCAATGCACTGATCCACGCCGTGCTTGAGCGGGATTTTGTAATCCGCCTCGAAGCCGGCGAGGCCGCCCACCTGGAAGGTCGCGATGACGTAATCCGCCCCGCTGACCGCCTGGCGCATGTTGGTCGTGACCCATACTTTGGCCGGCAGGCCCTGCGACTGGATGACGCGATTGACGAACGTCTCGACCTGCGAGGTGCGCGTGGTGCTGGGGGCCATCAGGACAAACTCCGTGGCTTCCAGGCCCGGCGTCGCCAGGATGTCGAGGATCAGGGTCTTGCAGAAGATGATGCTCCCCGCGCCGATAATTGCTACTTTTGCCATACAAACCTCCTTGCGGTGATCTTTACCGCGAGGCGCTCACGCCTCATAAACCTAAATTCTCATACAGATACAGGCCGTCTTTGCCAGGAGCGACGATGTCCAGCCGCCCATTGCCGCAGACATCGGCGACGACAAAATGGATGCCGCAGCCCTTGCCCACGCCGGCCGGGCCGTAGTCAATGATCTGCTTGCTGAACGACTCGCCGTTCCACTTAAAATAGTATATGCCAACATCGTCAAATTCGCCAGCATCGCGCCCGCAGTGGGCGCGGTAGCGCTTACCGGTGATCAGTTCGCAGGCCCCGTCGCCGTCCAGGTCGGCCCAGATCAAGTCGTGGTACTGCGAGTTGAAGGGATCGATCGGGTGCTTAACCCAGGTGCGCCCGCCGTCCGCGGCGCGCTTCTGCTCCCACCAATCCAGGCCATAGCCATGCGCCTGCCCAACGATGAGATCGTTCAGGCCGTCGCCGTTGACATCCACCACCAGGATCGGCACACTGGCCATGCCGCCCAGGTCAAATTCGGGGTGGAAGATCCACTCGCCGCCGCCCAGGGGATCGGCGGGCGCTTCCAACCAACCATTGTTGAGGATGAAGTCGCCGCGCCCGTCGCCGTTGACATCGCCAAAGCCCAGGCCGTGCCCTTGCGGCTTGTTATAGACGTTAAAGGCGTTGAACTGCCCCGTGCCGGCGCCGTTTGAGTCGCGCACCAGCTTGTAGACGATCAGCGGCGCGCCGGGGGTATTGGGGACGATCTCCGGTTGGCCGTCGCCGTCCACGTCCCAGGCGCGCGTCGTCTCGACGTTGCCCGTCTTGGCGATAATGTGTTCGGGCCATTCCTTGTTGGGGTCGCCGGGGTTCTCGCGCCAGCGCAGCGAATCACCCCACCAACCGCCGGTGATGAAATCCATCCGCCCATCCCCGTTGACATCCAGTGGGATGGTAGAGAAGTCATCGTAATATTCGCCATACGCCGCCACCGTCCCAACCGGGTGCTGCGCGGCGACATCGGGTTTTTCGTAC
>CAIQJJ010000794.1 GCA_903872065.1 uncultured Anaerolineales bacterium
CGGGAACATCAAGTGCTGATCGGCGGCCCCCGGCAGGCTGGTGCGGCAGTTGGTGTAAAACACCTGGCTGGGCCGCAGGCCGGGATGCGGCGCAAGGAGGAGGGCGCTCAACGGAAAGTGACGGAAATCCGCCGTCTCAGCGCGCCCGATGGAACGCCGCCCGATCGCTTGCCAGCGCATGGGGTGAGGGTCGGGGTTTGGCCCGCCCTGCAAGGCGTTCATCCATTCGCGGAAATAGCCCACGTAGCGCTGCAGCGCCGGATCATAATAGGCCACGATCTGCGTATCGCTGTGCATCATGGCTAAGGGTTGAGGGAGCACACTCCAGCGCAGGCCGTCCGGCGAGACGGCCCCCTGGACGCCAAAATAGAAATTGCGGTGAACTGCCACGGCGCGCGAGTCAATCTCCGCCGGGTAGCGGGCGCGGTAGGCCTCGTACACTTCCTGGCTAAACATGCGTTCGGAGATCCACTTGTAACGCTCGGCCGGCGGGGCGGATGGATCCATAAAGACCGTTCCGCCGCGCGTATCCAGGACATTGTGCTGGACGTCCCCGTCAATCGGGAAGACCCCGCACGCCGGGCGCTGCCAGTGCAGCCCATCCTCCGACTCGTAGTAGCAAAAATAAGGCTTGCCGCGGGTGTGCAAATCGCCCCAGCCGGCCTGCCCCCAGGCGCGGTAGCGCCCGCCTTCCTGCAAGACCGTGCCTAACTGCACGCCGCCTGATTCCCAGGGGCGCTCCACCTCGAGCAAAGGCTGCGAGCGCGCCGCCGGGTGAACCTTGAAGCGGATGCCATACGGCCCTTCGGAACGCACAAAATGCGCCTCGTCCGGGCCCAGGTCGCCGGCGACCATCACATTTCTGCCCTGGTCATCCACCCAACCAAAGGCAAAGAGACGCACATACAGCCAGGTGGTAAACGCCAGGCGTTTGCCGGCCAGCGAATACGGCTCGCCGGTGATCCAATGGGGTTGGTCAGGGGTGTTCATTTTGTTTTTCTATCCTCTTTCTCCGCTCGCGAAGGCGCGACCCTGCGCTGCGGAAGCAGAATCGTAAAAGGCGCGGCCAGGCGCTTCCAGAACGGCGGATCCCACTCTGAGCGCGGCGCGTAACCCACCCCGCGCTGCTCCAGCCGCGCAAGGAAAGGCTCTAAGCGGCGCAGGAAACTGGCGTAATTTTTCTGCGCGCGCGGCGTCCAACCCACCTCGGCCAGGGCGCACAGGCGCGGCCAGACCTGGTAATCGAGCCGCCGCCGATCCGGAACCCATTCCGTCCACAGCGGGAACTCCGGGCCGAGGATGCAGCGCGCCTCAGCCGGCGCCAGTTCTTCCGGCGCGGGATCATAGGCGTAGGCGCGGCGGAGCGGCGTCAGGTTGTAGCCGTGATCGAGATAGGCGTCCAGGAAAGGCGACATGACCACCTGGCGCTGATCCTCCCGCATCGCCCGCCGTAGTTCCTTGCGCCCCCCCACCCAATACTGAGCGATCGCCGTGGGATGCAGGCCAGGCCGCAAAATCTCGTTCCAGCCGACGATCCGCCGCCGCCGCTCATCCAGCCAGCCGGCGACGCGCCCGGTCAACCAGACCTGCAAGGCGTGTTCGTCGGGCAGCCCTTCGCGGCGCATGCGCTCCTGGCAGTGCGGGCAGGCCTTCCAGCGCGCCTTCGGCGCTTCATCCCCGCCGATGTGGAGATAAGGGGAGGGGAACAGGGCGATTACTTCGGCCAGGACCTCTTGCAGAAAAGTGAGCGTCTCTTCTTTGCCGGCGCACAGGATGTCGGGAAAGACGCCAAACCCGGTCGCGACCTCGAACGGCCCGCCGCGGCAGGCAAGCTCCGGGTAGGCGGCCAGCGCGGCGCGCGAGTGGCCGGGCAGCTCGATCTCCGGCACAACCGTGATGTGGCGCGCCGCGGCGTAAGCCACGATGGCGCGAATTTCCTCTTGCGTGTAACAGCCGGCGTGGGGGATGCCATTGTGCTCCCGCGCCCACATACTCTGCTTCGTACCGGGCCGCCGCGCACCGACCTCGGCCAGGCGCGGGTACTTCTTGATCTCGATGCGCCAGCCCTGGTCTTCGGTCAGGTGCCAGTGAAAGACATTCAGCTTGAGCAGGGCCATC
>CAIQJJ010000795.1 GCA_903872065.1 uncultured Anaerolineales bacterium
AACCGGGCGCGTGTCCGCGCCAATCCCAACAATACCATTTTCTTCTCATTTTCCAGCGCCGACTTAAGTAATGGCTTCAACGTTTTACGATCGTCAGTTCGAACGGTTACTTGCTGTAACATACCTGTCGCCTTTCTAAATATACCGTCATTATAACGCCGGGCAGGAGCATGGGCAAGGAGTATAATTAATCGCGACTTCTGTAATCATCAGTGAACACTTGAAACGTGAAGAAACTGTTATTCCTGGGAATCAAAGGGATGAAGTGATTGCCTTCAGCAGGATCTGGCGATCCACCAGGCCAACGGTTTTGTTGTTTTCATCTACCACTACCAACCACTTGCGCTGCTTCTCCATCATTTGTCGCGCCGCCTCAACCAATGGAGTTTGTGGATTGGCCGTCAATACTCCTGGCGACATCAATGATTGAGCGGTTGCCTGGCTTTGCGGCGGGCGTCCTAACTGGCGCAAGGCTGATAGCACACCTTTTCGTTCTTGCGGCGCTACACGGGCTACCACATCGCTGTCGCTGATCAGCCCCAGCGGGCGCATCTGCTCATCTACCACAATGACGCGCCGGGATCCCGTTTCTAAAAAGGTGTCTACGATATCTGCCAGGCTGTCCTCTGGTTTCACCGTTGGAACAAGACTGTGCATGACTTCGCCGACAGTTTGCACGGCCTGGAGTGGAAGGGAAGATGGGGAAGTGGGTGGTTTTTTATCTAAAACCTGCCGCAGCACGTCTAAACGGGAGAGTACGCCAACCAGTTTTCCCGCGTTGTTGATCACCGGCAGGCGCTTGAGGCTGTGCTTGGCCATACGCGCGGCAGCTGCGCCCAAGGATTCTGCCTCGTTCGCAGTCAGAACCGGATGAACCATGACCTCAGCCACTTTGATGTTCGATGTGCGTAACGCCTGAAGCGCTTGTTCTAAGATTTCACCGCCCATACTTCCGGCCAGGGCCGGACGGCTCTGTGTACAACACAAAAGATCTTCATCGGTCAACATGCCCACCACTTCACGCCGATCGTTGATTACCGGCAGCGCTTTGAGTACGTGTTTAAGCATGAGTTCCCAGGCCTGTACTACGGTCATGTCGGGGGATAGGGCGACCACCTCGCGGGTCATTACCTCAGATACCAACTTGTCTGCTGGAAGGGGATTGAGATAGCGGTGAGCATAACGAGCGACCTGCACATTTTCTAGCGTGATCATGCCCTCACTCACCATCGGAGCGATGTGTTCAACCGCCAGGGCAATTTTGTCAGCCTGGTCAACAACTTCGATCCGCAGCGGTAAGTCTTCCGATAGGCGTTCGATTGCAAAGGTGTGAATGCGGGAATGTGCTCCATAGCCTGCCACGCCGCGCACCACGGTCGCCCCTGCCAGGCCAAGATTCCGCAGCGTTTCCAGGATAGCCATATAGAGCGGCTTGCCGCGCCAGTGATCGCTCTCACCGATATAAATGGTCAGACGTTGGGCATCGCCGTGGATCGAGATGGATGTTGCCATATCACTTTTCCTTGCCGGATCAAATCATCCGGCCAAGCATCATCCCGATGGATGCCGCCAGCCCACCGAGTAAACTGCTGCCAAATAGATTGAGAAATCCCATCCATACCTGGCCAGATTGCATCAGGTTGAAGCTTTCCAGGGTATAAGTGGAAAAGGTTGTGTAAGAACCCAAGAAGCCAACTGCCACCAACAACCGCCAATTGGGGTCAATCAGGAAGCGCCCGCTGGTGAACACAGCCATGAACAAGCCCAGAATCAGGCTCCCACTCAAATTGATGATCAGGGTTCCATACGGAAATGATGCCCCAAATCGTTGGGCAGCCCAATCGGCAACCCAATAACGCGTATTTGCGCCTAACACGGCGCCAAGAGAGATGATTAAAAACTTGACCATGGATTGATTGCGAAAGAAAACTCTATGGGTCGAAAAACAATTACGAAGGCGAAAAATCATGGCATGAATGAATAATGTTGCTCCTGCCTGGCGTATTCGTCCAGGTTGCGCGGCCTCATGCGCGCCGCCAGAGGGGCTTCGCTTTTCATCCGTTCTTCGTTGGCGTGGGTGAAGAGATCCATCGTTTCACTTACTGGTACAAGAGTTTTTGGGGCGACTTTCCATGGTTATACTCCGAACTGATCGCTCAATCCCAGTTCCCGCAGGGCGCTCTTCGTTTCCTCGATCTTCTGCTCCGAGATGCCGGCGCTCTGCGCCACCTCCACATACACGCGGATCTTCAGGTCGTGACCCAGCGCGAACTTGGAGATCACTTTCATGTAGAAGTTCGTCCACTTCTGGGCCGGGATTTCGCCGCTCCAGGCAAAACGGGTGGTTTTGGCGGGTGTGAGAGGCGGAGTCGGGGGCGGGGTTGGGTCTGGCCCGATCACCACTTCCGCGGGCCGGATGGTGATATTTGCCTGGCCGCTGACGCTGTTCACGGTGGCGGTCACGAGGGCGCTGCCGTCCGGGCCGGCTTCAAACTCGCCCAGGCCATTGATTGAGCCGCCGTTGGCTGTCCAGGTGATGTAGCCTGGCGCAACCTTCTCCCCCTGGCGATTGTAGCAGTCCACCTGGAAGGTCTGCCGCTCACCGGATCGCAGAGTGGCGCTGGCCGGGGAGAGCCTGACCGAGGCGACCTGGCCGCCGTCGCGAATATTCTGCTCGTAGTCCTCAGCCGTTTTGGCCGAGATGATGTACATATCTTCGCTCAATTCCACTTCGGACGCGCTCAGGGTTTCTTTGAAGATGAACGGCTCATATTTGCCGGAGGCGCTTTTGCCGACATAGCCCAGCAGCCCGGCGCTGACGCCCTTGGCGATGGTATCCTTGATGGCTTCGGCTTTGGCCAGGCGCGGGAACTGCGGCGCGGCGTAGAAAGCATCTCGCACCGAGCGGGTGCTCCATTCGGTAAACGCCGGCCAGTTGCGCAGCAGGAAGTTGGCGCTGATGCTGTCTTCGATCTCGCCGTCATGGCGCAGGCGGTTCAAAATCAGCGCCACGATCGTCTCGGCGGAACTGGAGTGGATCAGGCCCAGGTTGATCGTGCGCAGTTGGTTGTCTTTGCCCAACAGCGCCAGGTTCTTATAGGCGCGCCAGGCGCTTTCTTTCAGGTCGCGTTTGGCTTTGCCGAGCGCCTCGCGCAACTGGCGCTGCTGAGTTTCGTCCAGCCGGAGTTGGCCCTGCTGAACTTCATCGTCAATCATTTCCCAGGCCAGCAGTTGGCGGGCGTCATCGCGCAGGCTGACGTTTTCATCCGCCGCCGCCCACAGCAGGGCGCTTTTGAAGGTGCGCCCCGAACTGCCGCACTCGCGGGTCAATTTGTCCATCCAGCGCAGGGTTTCATCACTCATCCCCTGTTCCGGCGACAGCACCACCAGGGTCAGGGCGGCGCGATCGGCGATTTGCCCGCTTTGCTCAGGGAAATAGACTCGCTCAATCCCCGACCCGGCGGCAAACACCTTTTGCACTTCAGCGCGCACCTGCTCGCTGATCTTGTTCTCCTGGATATTGGCGCGCCGGTCGGCCAGGAGCTTGTTCAGGTTGGGAGTGGTGCTGAATTTGTAGCGGCTGCCCTCCACCGTCAGGTAGTAGCAGGCGCTGCGCAGCGCTTCCAGCACGGTTTCGACGTTGCCCAGGTCTAGCTCCGGCTCGCCCACGCCCAGGCGGATTTCTGGGCCGGTGGCCGCCATATTCGCCTGGCCGCCATTCGACTCAAAGAAGATGGCGCTGGCCGCCTTGCGGTGCAGGCGCGCCTTGCGGATCGTCTCGACTGCTTCTTCATCCTGGCGGGCGGCGTGGGATTCCTTCTTGCCGCAAATATCGGTGGTGACAGCGCCTTCCAACCGGTTCTCGCCCAACTGCTCAAACACCGCCGCCCGAAAGTTGGCCTCATCCAGCGGCGCAGTCCCAAGACCGATCAGGGCGTCTTTTTGAGCGCCCTTGAAGCCTTCCTGGTAGGCGCGCGCCACCCACAGCGCCAGCAGGCGCAGCACGCCACGCGTGCGTTGGAAGCGCGGCAGCGCCTGCCACTTGCGCTCAAAGACCGAAAGCACGGTGGGATGGAAGGGATACGTCGCCTTGAATGCGTCCAGGGCGCCCTCGGCGCTGAACCAACTGGGAAGCTGCAGGCGGCGCTCGGCCACCCAGGCTGCGTACGCCTTGCAAGTCTCCAGCGCATCCTGGTCGAGCATCACCCGCCCATCCTGGCTGATCTTCTGCGAGTCCCACTCGAACAGCCGCCGGCGGATGATCTCGGCGGTCTCCGATTCTGCCGACATGATCACCGCCTTGCCCAGGCGGTCGAGCATTTTCTTAAAGCGCTGCTCATCGGCTTCATCCTCGGTAGTATATTCCAGTTCGGAGGCCGGGATCGAGACCACCAGCACGACGTTGTCCTGGCCGCGGGCAGTTTCGGAGAGGGCCTGGATGAAATTGTACAGGCGGTTGTGATAGCCCAGGCTGCGGTAGGTGCTGACATAGTTGATGATCTCATCCATCAAGATCAGGCAGGGGCGGTCTTTGGGCAAAAAGGCGCGGATCACATCGCCTTTGGGTTCGATAAACTGGGCTTCATGTTCGGTCAGCACCGCCAGGGCCTCGGCTCCGCCCAACTGATAGGCGATTTCGCCCCAGGGCGTCTTGCGCAGCGGTTCAGAGGGCTTGCCATCTGCGCCACTTTTGCCGCCGCGGCCAGTGAGAGAGTCGAACTCGGTGCCGACAAAGACCGTCACGGCAGCCTGCGGCAGCGCGGCTATCCCGGCCTTATCCAAAATGCGCGGTGCGCCCACCCAGCCCTGGGCGGCCGGGCCGTGTTTGGCCAGGTGGTAGAGCAAGGTCAGGGCGTGCGTCT
The DNA here is from genome assembly GCA_903872065.1 of uncultured Anaerolineales bacterium. Taxonomy (GTDB): domain Bacteria; phylum Chloroflexota; class Anaerolineae; order Anaerolineales; family UBA4823; genus CAIQJJ01. The sequence goes on from CAIQJJ010000795.1 coordinate 4,863, forward strand.
TGCCGCCGCCGAACTGCGTGGACAGGTTGAAGATGGCCGAGGTCTCGGTGCGTTCGCCCGACAGCCTTCGCACCACTTGCGCCGCCAGGTCGGTCAGGTTGGCCGTCAGGTAAGTGCGCTCAAAAAAGCGCTGCGGCTGCTGATAATCCACCGGGGCGCGACCGTCGCGCACCTGATCGAGATGCACGGCGAACTCGGCTGCATCCAGAGGTTTGTTTTCGCGCAGGTCAGCGCGGGGGAAAACGACTTTGTACCAGGGTTTGAGCATATTCCATCCTGTTCGGGATCATAGTGAACGTGTGGCCTGTTTCAGCCATTGGATGATATCTTTCTTAATCTGTTTCCAGCTTGTCTTTGCCAGCAGCAGCGGTTCCGGCTCGGCGTCATCGAAATAAGCTAACCCGTATAATACCGGGCTGATGTCGCTGTTATGAAAATAGATCTTCCTTCCCGATCTTCCGAACTTCCTGTGAAAACAAAAGAAACACAGGAAGATCGGAAGGTCAGGAAGAGATTTTCATCCTTTGGGGTGTTGCCGAAACATGATCTCTGACTGACTTGAAACTTTTGTTGATAGAGGGCCAACAATTCATTCAACCGACGGTGGCGCGCCAGCAGCGTATGCACATCATAAAAATCTTTGCGCGAGCCGCGCTGCGCAATCGCAGCCAATTTCATACAGGCCAGGTCATCCAGGCTTGCCAGGCATGTCCCGGTTTTTTCCCAGGTTTGCAGCGGTTGCAGAAAAGGATAGCGAAACTCAATGAAACTCATCCGGACGCCTGCGACCAATCCATATAATGTCCCGGGTGCAGTCTGGCTGGTCTCAAACTGCAATCCGTCATCACGCAATTGCTGCGCCAGGATTAGAGGATCTGGGATTTTTTCTGCCGTGAACCAATCGAGATCGACGGATTTGCGATGTCCAAAATAAATCGCCAGGGCAGTGCCGCCTGCCAGGTAGAAATTTCGAAGAGTAAGCCATGCGCCAGCCTGCTGTAAAACAGTGAGTTGAGATTTGTTCAGCCCGACGGTGGTGAAGTTCATGGATTTAGCCTCCTCTGCCAGACTCCCGCCTGGGCGTGTTGGATCCAACGGCTTACTTTGCGATGGGGTAAATCGAGCGCCAGCTCCCAAAAACGCAGTTGGCGCGGGCTTAGCCCTGCGCCGCGCCGGTCTTCAATCCATGCCCGCAGTCCATCCTCGCCGACCTGGTCGCGCAGCCAGCACAGCGCAGGCCAATCGCCGGACTGCAACAGGCGGCGCATCATAAAATCGCGGTGTTCCTGCCAGGTCAGCGCGGCAAAATCGGTATCCCAGAAGAATGGAGCGATGAAATCGGGGAGATTATGTTGGGCGAGGGTCATTCTGTCTCCGGGTGGACGGCGAACTCGGTGGCATCCAATGGCTCATTTTCGCGCAGGTCTGCACAGGGGAAGACGACTTTGTACCAGGGTTTGAGCATATTTCCTCACTGATCGTCCATCTTGGCGCGTTCCAGTTTGCTCACGGCCGGATAGATGGGACAGACACAACCGGCGGCTTTGTAACCGCCGGTAATTCGAGCAGCGTTTTTGGAGCAAAGACGACGATTGGGCGTTTTTCTTCCGCTTCCTTTGCCTTCAAATCACGGCAGATCGCCGCGATGTCATAGTTAAACCTTGCGGTGTAGGCTTCTCGCGCCTGGCGCGTTTCTTCGACAATTTCATCCTTCCACATCATTTATTTCTCCTGTCTCAAGTAGTTCTTCCGGCGTACAGATAATGGGCGGTTCATAGCCATAAGTCCGGCAAACCACATTAATGGCGTTTCTTACCATTGCATTGGCGATATGTTTCATATTCCATGTCAATAAATAGTCCATCCCGTTCACAGTTGCAATGGCAACATGAAGCGCGTCGCCGACCGCTTTCATTGGCACTGCCTTTGCATTTAACAACGCCTGCGCCAACCTGGCGGCGTCTTCTGTCAGTTGCAACAATGGGAAACTGGCCAGTAATTCGAGCCGTCGTTGAATTGCTTGCGCATCACCCATTTGAGATTCTTGAAGCACAAGTTCTGAAACGTATAGGTCAAAATATTGTTTTTGATCCTCCCACCACTCCTGGGTAATTTGTTGATGTGCAGCAGTAATCAGGTCGCGGCTGGGACGCGCAACACAATAGCTGATAATGGTTGTTTCGAGGTAAATTTTGGATTTCATATTCATGCAAAGCAATTCTTTCTCAGTATAGCAGGAAATCGAGCGCGCCGAACAAGTATGACTTACGATCCGCTTGCGCAGCCTATTCCAATCGATGGCATGATTATAACCGCCATCCAAATCCGTTCAATCCGCTCCCAAAATCCGTTGACAGCCTCTTCACTCGGGGGAAAACGACTTTGTACCAGGGTTTTGACATAGGCGACTCGTTATTATTTTCGCATGCACGAATTTCTCTAATCCATTGACCAAGATAGGTCTGGAATATTGTTTTTAAATTCTCGGAGCAGATCAACCAGGTTTTGATCTTGGGCGGGCTGCCTTGAATTAATGCACAAAATAGGGTATTTTTTGTCTCCGACTTTCACGAATTTAAAATCATAAAGTCGGCCTTTTGAACCTATCACTAAACCGGCAACGATATGGTTCGGCGTAGCAAGATAATAATCAGGGTTAGCTTTTGCTTCACTGTGATGGCGCGAGCCATCATCAAGCAGCGTAGCTTTTTTTTGTGAGACGTCGAAATGTTCAATCGTTTGTTTCACTTGCTCTGCTGCGTCATCAAAAGATGTCCCTTTCCCTTCCAGTTCAATTACAATAACACAACTTACAGGGCCTTTTGAGGTTTGATACTGACCGATATAGAGGCCATCTGCAGATTTAGCGTTTTGAACTCCTTGATATACTTTTTTGAAATAACTAACCTTTTTACTTTGAATATCAACCTCATAAGAGACTACTTTTTCGCTTGTGGGGTTTGCCCGAATACAAAATCGCCGGAAGTGTTCGCCATAGGTAGTACCAGTAAGCTGGTAATCCATGAGTTTTACCTTATTTTTCGGCATTTGAAGCTCTCCCCATTTGCTCATTTGCTAAGAAATATCGAATACGGTTTAACTCGCGACTCAAATTAGCATCTACTTCGCGAAGCCTATCTTCATCTACCCAGGGAACATTTACGCCTACGTCGGGGTCAGGAGATAGATTGACGTCCTTTAAGATTGATTCCACACGTCCTTTTTCGGTAAAAATGTACGCAGAAACCAGATCTCGCGTTAAAAATATTTCTTCATCTGGCAAACCTGGGTGCTTACGATTTTTTAATGAACCAGCGGTCAAAAGGTTGTTTAATGTATCCAGTATTGTGAGAGAATGGGTTGTAATTAAAACGTGAAATCCATGCCTGGCTAAATACGCCAAAATTTTAAACATGGCGACCTGTGCATCAGGATGCAGATGGATTTCAGGTTCTTCGATATGGATGTGAAAGGGATTGGCAATCAAGCCTTGTTGTCGCCAATTAAATACAACCTCGGCCATCAGGAGGACCGGCCAGTTGGCTTTTTGACCTGACGATGCCATATCAATATCTATTTGTTTGCTTGATTGGGAAGTCTCGGATAATTTCCATTTCCACTTTTCTCCACGACGGTAAAGCTCTCCACGTAGGGCTGATCTACCTAGTCCGTGAATAAATTTTCCCTCTTCAGTATCAGGAATACCTTTTCCCCACGCTTCATAAGTTTTTGTTGCTTCGCCGATTAAATCGGCAAACAGACTCAATGTTGAAGGAAGTGAAAGAAAACGCCAAAAAGATGGCCCGCTGGCATGCGAATAGATCACACGTTCCGCCGGAATATAAACCGCATTTCCAAAAATGGGAAAAGGCTGTTTTCCGCTCGCCAAATCTTTTACATATTGTTCCAGTTCGGCATTAATGGTTATTTGACTGGTGCGGCTCTCCACGTGAAAGGAATACTCCGGGCCGTTATCTAATCGCCATTTGATGCTGGCCGAAGGACTCCCAAATACAGCGATCGCTCGCTGCTTGCTTCGCAAATCATCAAGAATTTTACGGACAAAATCTTCCGAAGTTTTCAACGTTTGATCTGGTAATGCTTTTTCATAACCAACCAGGTATGGTAAATTTTGATAAAAATATGCAAATTGTGAAATCAAAGATTTTCCGGTTCCCTGGCGTCCAATAAATACTGTGAGTGGACGCAAATCAATCCCTTCTACTGGAAATTCTTTAAGATCCGCAACCTTACCATCAATGCGTAATAATTCGCTCATGCCATCTCTCCGCAGTGTATATCATCTTCGGCCTCCTTTGAACGCGCTTCGCCTAATGAAAAAATCCTGGATTTGAGCCAGTTGGACACTGTTCCATACTTACGCCAGTCCATTTGCTGTTATTCGTGGTTTTAACTGGCTTTGCTTCCAACCTGCGAAATCTGGATGATATTTTTACAAATTGTGATGCGCTTCTTTTCATCTGGTCTATTCCTATCAAAACCCCAAGCCTTTCTTCCTCGCCAGCACCCCATCCACCCAGCGGCTCCTCGCGCACGGCCCTCGGCCTGCTCGGT
>CAIQJJ010000796.1 GCA_903872065.1 uncultured Anaerolineales bacterium
ATTTTCATCAATCGAGCGCAAGCAATTGCGCAAGTAATCGCACGCCTGCTGAGTGACAATGCAAATCGAAAGGTCTGGCAGAGGCATCATTGATCTATCCCAAAATTTTCGGGCCAAAAATTTTCTGATAAACCCGCACAGTTTCGCGTGCGGTCGCATCCCAGGTAAATTGCGCCGCGCGCTGTACCCCCAAAGCGGAAAAGACTCGCCGCCGGTCATCGTTCACAAGATCGAGCAAAGCTTGCACGAGGGATTGTTCATCGTTCGGCGGCAGCAAAACAGCCGCCTCGCCAGTAATTTCAGGCATTGAAGAAACGTTAGTGGTAATCACCGGGACGCCACACGCCAAAGCCTCTAATACTGGCAGGCCAAATCCCTCATAAACTGACGGATATACAAAAACACCCGCCAGACTATACAATCCGGGCAGGTCTTCTTGAGGAACATATCCCGTACAAAGCACGCGCCCGCGCAGTTCTGGGGTATCAATTTGCTCCAAAACATCCTGATACATCCATCCCAAACGCCCCACCAACACCAACTTCCATTCGGGAAAATGTGGGCTAGCGGTTTGAAAAGCCCTGAGTAAAAATGGAAGATTTTTACGCGGCTCAACCGCCCCCACATAAATGATAAAACGTTCTGGCAAATGATATTTTTGGCGCAAAGCTTCTTTCTGCGCAGGATCAGAAACCGGCTTAAAATCTGGCGTAATGCCCAAAGGAATCGCCGTAATCCGATCCGGCGAAAGCTTTAAAAGGCGGATCGCATCCTGTCGCGTCGAGTTGGAATCTGCGATCAGCGCATCTGCTCGCCTGGCGCTGGCGCGAATATACTGCGGGAAAAGCAAACGTTTTGGGCGCGTATGCAGCTCAGGAAACAGAAAAAAGGTCATATCGTGAAAGGTCACCACACTCCGGCAGGGGAGTAGAAAGGGCATCGTATAGTGTGGCGAATGAAACACATCAACCCGCAGTCGCCGGACCAGTTTAGGCAATACCACTTGTTCCCAAACCAGCCGCGCAGAAATGGGTCTATCGGCCACCACCACCAGCCGTGTGCGCTCGTTTTCAATATTCCCAAAGAAAGGCAAACGCGCCCGTTGAACAACAATGCTCAACTGGTCAATCTCCGGTCGCTGCGCCAGATGACGCGCCAGGTAGATAATATAACGCCCGGCGCCCACTGGATTGGCCGGCAAAGCGGTAGCGTCAAAACCAATGTGCATATCTTTACGAAAATCTCTGATAAACCGACAACATTTCGCCGGCAAATCGCTCCTGGGAGAAATACTTCACCCATTCCAATCCACGGCGCGCCATCTGCGCGTGCCGATCTCTCTGTTCGAGAATATTTTGCATCGCCTGCGCAACCGCCTCATGATCATTGGCCAGCGTTAACATACCTGCATCTCCTGCTGCTTCAGGCAGTGATGAAGCATTAGAAGTCAAAACCGGCAAACCGCAGGCCATTGCCTCCAGTACAGGGATACCAAACCCTTCGTAAGCAGAAATATAGGCGAACAAGTCTGCCGCGGAATACAATGCCGGCAGATGAACATCTGGGACGTAACCCAAAAAGATGACTTGTCCTTCGATTCCTTCCCTCTTTACCACCTCGTATATATCCGCATACAACCATCCAGGCTGGCCGGCCAACACCAAAGTATGCGGCAGGTGAGTAGTCCGGCGCAGACGCGCATACGCACGCAGCAAGGTAGGAATATTTTTCCGCGGTTCTAACGTCCCCACATAAAAGATATAAGGTCTCGTCAAATGATAATGCGCTAAAACCGGTTCAACCACTTCCACTGGTCGAAAGTGGTCAGAAATATAGGGATAAATCACCGAAATCCGCTCTTCAGCAATGCCCAACAGGTCAATTAAATCGCGCCGTGTGCTTTCTGAAATCGCTACCAAATGATCAGCCCGCCGGATACCCGACGGAAGAAACAGATTCCACCACAGCCGGCCCGTCCATTTCTGGGTTGCCGGGAAACGCAAAAACGTCAGATCAAAAACCGTCATCACCCTTCGCCCGCGCACACGCCAGGGGGGCGCGAACGCCACACTATGCAGCACATCCAGTTTGCCCCAGCCAGTGTAAGACTGCTGTTGTAATGCTGCTGGTATTCGTGTAGATGAAACAGGGTGGTAACGAAAATGCTTTACTTGAGGAAAGACAGAATCCGCCAGCAAACCGCGATTGGCAAACACTTCCCAGGTATGCAAATCGCCGGCGGCCGCCATCGCTGCCAATAATTGGGTAAAATAACTCAAAGAACCGGCGTTGCGCGGCCGGATAACCAATCCATCAATGCCCAGATGCATCCTGGGCCTCTTCACTTCGCGCGGATATGCGTGCAGAAAGGGCTTCGATTTGCTGCTGCTGCATTTGGACGATTCCTTCCAGGTACAAGATGCGATCGCCTAAAACACGGTTGACCGGCGCCTGGCGTGTGGATAACAACTGCGTATAGAATAACGCCGGACGTTGGTAGAAAATGCGCAATTTAGTCAGCAGCCAGCCAATCACCGGGATATGGATGGGCCGCGCTTGCAATTCCACCTGAATCGCATCATCTCGCAAGACATGCGCGATCTCATCAGGAGAACGCATTCCCATCGTGGGGAAATCGGCCTGTACCAACGGCTGCACCATCGCCGTCCCCTCCCCCATAATATCGGGCCGAGGCGAGGCCGGCCTCGCCTCCCTCGCCGGAGAGAAAGTTTGCTCTGGCATTTGACGCAAACGGGTAATCTCTGCCCTCAACGCCTGGAAATTAAGCGCCATCTGCTGCAAAAGCGTCAACAGCATATCATTAATTTGCATCAAACGGCTCAAACTTTCACGCCGCGCGTCCGTCGCTTTCATGCCACGAAACAATTCCGCACGCGCCTGGTTCTGAAACTGGCGGACAGCCTGAAGCGCCGGCCCTAGATCATCCTTCGAGACATAACCCTGTAGAATCTCAAATTCAATATCACTCAATATATCTTTAGCCGAGGGGGGAAGACTCATCGCATTATTCTCCTGATGCCTGGCGAGCAGCGTTAAATTCCGCAATTACTTTTCGATAAATATTCGCATAATTACGCGCCATGTACAAATAATTAAATCGATCCCGAATTTGCTGACGACCAGCCAGCCCTAAATCACGCAGTTGCGCCGGCGATTGCAGCAAAGATACAATCGTTTCTGCCAACGCTTTAGGGGCTTCTGGCTCAACCAAAATTCCCGAAACTCCATGATTAACCACTTCAGGAATTCCTCCAGCCCGGCAGCCAATCACTGGCTTCGCAAAATTCATCGCTTCGAGATAGATCAACCCAAAAGATTCGTACAGCGAGGGCGCAACAAACAAATCACAGGTTTGATATAACTTTTGCAGCGTTTCATCACTCACTGCGCCCATGAATTGCACCACCGGCAAACATTCAGGATAGCGGCTGGCAAAATAATCCGGGTAATTCATCCCACTTTGAAGCTTGAAGCCATCGTTTTGACTGTTGTCGCTGCCTGCCAGGACGAATCGCGCAGTTGGAAAACGTTTCAAAACCTGGGGAATAGCCTCAAACAAGTCTAAGGTTCCCTTCCGCTTTTCCAGGCGACCGACGAACAAGACAGTCATAGTTTCATGAGACGCGGTAGGGTCAAATGGACGAATCTGGTCCTCAGCCGCCGGAATGATCCCGTAAGGCACCACTGAAAAACGGTTTTCAGCCGCCCCAAAATCATACACCTTGCGCATCGCATTTAATGTGGCGTTTGTATTGGGCAAAAGATAATTTGCCTGCTCAAGAAAAGCCTGTTCCAGATCGCCCATCAGGCGAAACTCATCCACTCGATTACCGTGAATCTCATTCACCTGGCGGATACCCGTCACCAGCCGCACCACCACCGGCAGCAGCCCGCTTTTAAGAGTTACCAGGCCTTCATACTGCCAAAAAGGCGAATCCACAATCTGGATGCCATCGTTCAATAGCAGCCGTTGTACTTTCTCATAAGCATTGTGACTATAGTTCAAAGTGGCAAACAAATTAAAATAATTACGCAGATGACTGTAACGATCCATCGTATTCGGGATTTTGTGCACATAAGCGCCGTCATAGAAGGTTGTCACCTCGCGATCGGAGCGCGTAACGACATGCACCGTATGCCCCAGTTCAAACAGACCTTGCGCCATCAAGTGAGTCAGCCGGGCAATTCCGCCATATTGCTCTGGCGGATAGGTGTTGCTGAGCAAACAGATGCGCAAAGGAGGATCGGTCAAAGAAACCGCCGGCTGATAGCCGCTTACAGGATCAGTAGAAGGTTGTTGCATAGACATTTCATTTTGAAACTTAAGAATCGGCTCATGGGCATCAATGGCTTTTTGCCGCTCTGCCGGCGCAATCAACCGCGGCTTTAAGAACACTCCATGCCAGGCCGCATTGCATCCACTGGCCATCTCATGCCAGGTCAAACCGATCAGGTCAAACAACGAGACCTCTCCGTCACGGAGCAATCCCAAATACCAGGGGAAATGGGCAACAGAGGAACGGGCAATCCGTGTCGCCACCTTTGAGAAAACTTCTCCGGAGGCTAAACCGTGCCTGAGACC
>CAIQJJ010000797.1 GCA_903872065.1 uncultured Anaerolineales bacterium
AGCTTGTCGAAGCGTGAGCTTGTCGAAGCGTGAGCTTGTCGAAGCGTGAGCTTGTCGAAGCGTGAGCTTGTCGAAGCGTGAGCTTGTCGAAGCGTGAGCTTGTCGAAGCGTGAGCTTGTCGAAGCGCCTCTTCCGTCGAACAGTCCTTCGGCAATCCTTCGACAAGCTCAGGATGCCTGAAGCCTCCCGCACAGGCGCGCTGAGCTTGTCGAAGCGCCTCTTCCGTCGGACAGTCCTTCGGCAATCCTTCGACAATGCTCAGGATACATGAGCGTATCACGCCGGGGAAAATTTAACCGCAAAGCCGCCAAGAGCGCAAAGTTTTTAAGCATCAATGACAAATCACAATTTGGAAAAAGGGTTGACCCATCCACAGATTTGTCTTCTTATTCGTGAAAATTCGTGGTATTCGTGGTTCATCTTTGCTTTCTTCGCGGCTTGGCTGCCTTCTCATAGAATTTCTTCTCCACGTGGTTTATAATTGGCAGTGAAATTCTTACAACAGTATTTAATTCTCCAGAACGCCCGACGCGAGGTCTGCATGGATGATCAGCACAAAACAAGAGCGGAACTGCTTGACGAGCTTGAAAGCTTGCGCCACCGCGTCGCCGCCTTAGAAGCCAATCAAGAACTGCACGAGAGCGAGGAAAAGTATCGCCATTTATTCCGCGACGCCGCCCTGGGCATCTTCCATTCAACCTTCGATGGCAAATTTATTGATGTCAACCCGGCCCTCGCTGCCATGCTGGGCTACGCCTCGCCGGAGGAAGTCCTGGCCTCCATTTACAATATCGCCGCTCAGATTTACGCCGAGCCGCCCCGCCGCGACCCCATTGTGCAGCAGGCGTTGGCGTCCGGCGACATTGTCCACATTGAAAATCACTACCGGCGCAAAGATGGCTCCACCTGGTACGGGCTGCTGCATTTGCGCATGGTGAAGAACGCGCAGGGACAGCCCACCCACCTGGAAGGCTTTGTCGAAGATATTTCTGAACGCAAACAGACTGAAGGGAAGATTCAAAAAACACTGGCCGAAAAAGAAGCCCTGCTGAGCGAGCTGCACCACCGCACCAAGAACAACATGGGGGGTAATTATCGGTTTGCTGGGTCTGCAAGCCAGCTATATACAAGATGAACGGCTGTCGCAAGCTTTCGAGGAAATCCAAAATCGCATTCACGTCCTGGCGCTGGCGCACGAACACCTCTATGAAGCCAACGATCTATCGCATGTCAACCTGAAGGAGTATATCCACGATCTGACACAGCTTCTCAGGAAAAGCTATCCCATCGCCCAGGAGCAGGTCTCTTTTGCGATGAAAATGGAGGATGTTTTCGTCTTAATTGACATCGCCACCCCTTGCGGACTGCTGCTGCACGAATTGATTGCCAATGCACTGACGCATGCCTTCCCCGGTGAAAGAAAAGGCCAGGTCAGCATTGAATTACGCCGGCTGGAGAACGGCGAGATTTACCTGGCGGTCGCCGATGATGGGGTTGGCTGGCCGGTCGGGTTTGACCCCCGCCAGGATGGACGCATGGGCATGCAAATGATTTTCGCCCTGGCCGAAGGCCAGCTCAAAGCCAGGCTAGAATTCAAGAGCGCCCCAGGCGTCTCCTGCCAGTTACACTTTCGCGACGATCTCTATACGCCCAGGATCTAACCAGGCGACTCTTCAATCACTTTTCAGAACAAGGAGATTTTCATGGAGCCAAAAGATTTTCCCTACGATCGCTTCAATCAGTTCAAAGCCGAAAAAGACGCCGCGCTGCAGCGCTTTTTCAACGACCCAAATCCCCAGGATATCCCGGTCATTGTGCAGCCGCCGATAGACATTTGGGGGGTGGTGGCCGGCGATCGGGTGAAGTCGCTGGAGCGGCAGTTGGATGCTTTCTCGGTTGCGATGCAGCTTCAATCGGATTTCGCCTTCACCTACCTGGAGCCGTGGCATGGGGTGGGCGTATTCGCCAATATCTTTGGCTGCCGCATGAACTGGAACGATTTCGACGCCCCGCAGACCCTGCCCATTATCCATTCGGTGGATGAACTGCGCGATCTGAAACGCCCTTCCATTCTCGCCGCCGAACTTCCGCAAATGATTCTGGAAACCATCCGCTACTACCGCCAGGTGACCAGCGATCAGTTGGACATTTCGCTCACCGATACGCAGTCGCCCAATGACAGCGCCAGCCTGATCATGGATACGAGCGAGTTTTTCGCCGCCAACCTGGCGGATATGGAACGCCTGGCGCCCTTCATGGAAATGCTGACCAGTGTGATGATCGAGTTTTCGGATATGCAACTGGAAGCGATCGGGCGGCGCGCTTCACGCCCCGGCCACATCATGCCCTCCGCGCCAGGCCTGGGCGGCATCGCCGTCTCGGACGACAATATGGCGGTCATCTCCAGGCGCGCCTACAGCAACGCCGCCCTGCCCTACAACAGCCTGCTCGGAGAACACTTTGGCGGCATCGCCCTGCACACCTGCGGCGACTTCTCGCAAAACTACGCCACAGTCAAACAGGTCAAGAACCTGATGCTGGTGGACTGCGCCCTGCCTGGGGTAGACCCGCAGCCCAACAACCCGCGCAAATTGGGCGAAGCCTTCGCCGGCAGCGGCATCCCGCTCAAGGTGCGCCTGGGCAGCAGCGAACAGGATTGGGCCGCACTGGACGAACTGATCCGTCCCGGGCTGCGTCTGATTGTGCAGGTCAGTTCAGATGGGGATGTGACGCGCAGCAATGAGATGTATGCGCAGCTTAAAGAACGCTGCCAGAAAACCCTGGCGCGCAAGAAGGCTGTTGTATAATTCAGGTATGTCCATCCTCCCGTTTTCGATGATATCGTATGTCTGAAATCACTCTCTCCACCATGACGGGCAGCCGTCAAGGCCTGTCGCTTGAGCGCTTCGAAGCGCATTCCCCGCACCGCGTCCGCCATATCCTTTTCCCTTGGGCGAGCGCCTGGAATGAACTGCTCTCCATTGGCCTGCACAACCGCGGGCCAGACATCTCACAAGTTGGAACGACCTGGCTGGGCAGCCTGGTGGGGATGCAAAGCCTGCGTCCATTCACAGACAGCGAAATCACCCGCATCCGCGGCGGGGGCGATTTTATCCCGGCCGCCTGGACCAGCAGTATGATCCCTGGGGAGGCGCAGCACTACGCCATCCCCTGGATTGCCGACACGCGCTTGTTCCTCTACCGCCGCGACCTGTTGGACAAAGCCGGGATTGATGAAGCCCACGCATTTGAAAGCCACGAGGCGCTGGTGGATACGCTCAGCCGCCTGCAGGCCGCAGGAATTGAGATGCCGCTGGCGCTTTCGACCAGGGAAGAGGTGGTGCATAACGCCGCGCCCTGGGTTTGGGGGGCCGGAGGGCATTTCCGCTCTCCCGACCGCCGCCGCCTGACCTTCACCGATGAAAAGGTCTTGCTCGGCATCGAACAGTTTTACTCGCTGCACCGTTTCCTGTCCCCGCCGGCCCGTGGATTAACCATCATGCAGCTTAATGATTTGTTTGTTGCCGGCCAGGCGGCGGTCATCTTGACCGTCCACAACCTGATCCCGCAGTTGGTCTTCCATACCCCGCCGGTTTATGGGCTGGCCAATATCGGCGCGGCGGTTTGCCCGGGCATCCCATTCATCGGCGGCAGCTCATTGGTCATCTGGCGGCATACCACGGCGGAAAACGCGGCGCTGGACTTAATCCGTTTTCTCAGCACCCCTGAGGCCCAGCAAAGTCACTATCTCCACACCAGCGAACTGCCCACCCGCATTGACGCCCTGGAATCAGACCTGTTCAAGACCAATCCGCTGTTCAAAGCCGTGGCGCAAAGCCTGAAAACCGGGCGCGCCTTTCAATCCGGCTACCAGTGGGCAACCGTAGAGACCCGCCTGTCCAGCGTCTTGAACCAACTATGGCAAGACCTGTTTCAAGACCCCAGCCTGGATCTGCGAGGCGAAATTGCCAGCCGGCTGGGAGACATCTCCAGCCGCTTAGAGAGGACTCTGTTCACCCGTTAGCTGCGCCAGGTATCCTTGCTTCGCCGCAAAGTCAGTCATTCTTCACTGGTTCCCATGTTGAGGAGAAAGCTTATGGACGATGCAATTACAAACTTTTTCACCCCACATGGGGTCGTCGTGATTGGAGCATCTACCAACCCGACCAAGTTGGGCTACCGCCTGTCCTGCAACCTGATCCAGAGCGGCTACGGCGGCGCCATTCACCTGGTCAACCCCAGAGGCGGCGATTGGCGGCAGTTCGCCGGCTGCATGACCGAAGAACAAATCGCCGCGGGGCGCATCGGAGTCTACCGCAGCATTGCTGAGACGCCCGACCCGGCTGATCTGGCAGTCTTACTGATCCCGGCTGAGGCGGCCGCGACGGCCTTGCGCGAGTGCGGCGAGCGCGGCATCCGCTCGGTGATCATTTCGGCGGGCGGCTTCCGTGAGGCCGGCGCGGCCGGCCTGCAAAGAGAGCTTGAATGCCTGGACATCGCTCGCCAATATGGGATGCGCCTGATGGGGCCAAACTGCATCGGCGTGATTGATACGCACACTCCGTTGGACACCAGCTTTTTGCCGCCGCCCGGCCCGGCCGAAGGCCATGTGGCCTTCATCTCGCACTCCGGCGCGGTGTGCGATGTGGTCATTGATTGGGGGCGCGGCCAGGGCCTGGGGCTGTCGCGCCTGGTCAGCCTGGGCAACCAGGCCGACCTGACCGAGACCGAACTGCTCGCGCCGGTCGCCGCCGACCCCCAAACGCGCGTGATCGCGCTTTACATGGAAAGCGTCAGGGACGGGCGGCGCTTTGTGGCCGAAGCCAGCCGCGCCGCGCGCAGCAAACCGATCGTCGCCATCAAAGTGGGGCGTTCCGCCAGCGGCCAGCGCGCCGCCTCCTCGCACACCGGCGCGTTGGCCGGGCAAGACGCGGCGTTCGACGCCGCCTTCCGCCGCGCCGGAATTTTGCGCGCCCAGATCAACGAAGAGTTGTATCACTGGGCGCACGCCCTGGCCTGGTGTCCTCTGCCGCGCGGCGGCAGTGTCGCCATCCTGACCAACGCCGGCGGGCCGGGCGTCATCGCCGCAGATGCTTTAGAGTCCGTCGCATCCGATGCGGCAGACTCGGATGTCGCTCGCCTGCGCCTGGCAGAACTTCAGCCGGCCACGCAAGAGACCCTGCGCAGTCTGCTGCCCGAGGCGGCCAGCCTGCGCAACCCGGTAGACATGCTGGGCACCGCCAGCGCCAGCCAGTACGCCGGCTGCCTGAAAGCGCTGCTGGCCGACGACAATGTGCATGGGGTGATCGTGATTATCCCCCCGCCGCCGGTCGATTCCCCGCCTGAGATCGCCAGACAGATCATCCCGATGATCCAGCAAAGCGACAAGCCGGCGCTGATCGCCTTGATGGGCGGCAGTTCGATGGATAGCGCGGCGCGCAGCTTCCAGGCGGCGCACATCCCCGAATATCGCTTCCCTGAGCAGGCCGTCTCGGCGTTGGCGGCGCTGGCGCGGCGGGCGGCCTTCCTGGCGCAGCCGCCGCAGCCGCCCGCAACCCTGGCCGGGATCGATCCCGAAGCAGTGCGCCGGCTGCTGGACAGCGAAACGCCGGATATCTTTCAAATTTTAAGCGCCTATGGCCTGCCCACGCCGGCGGTGGCCTTTGCCGACAGCGCGCAAGGCGCGGCGGAAGCCGCCAGCGCCCTGGGGCTGCCGGTCGTCTTAAAGGTTGTCTCATCCGACATCACGCACAAATCGGATGTGGGCGGGGTACTGCTCAACCTGGGCGACGCGGCGGCGGTGCAGCGCGGCTTCGCGACCATCCGCGCCAATGTGCAAAAGGCTGCGCCGGGGGCGCTGATGCAAGGGGTGTTGGTGCAGCGCATGATCCCGGCCGGGCAAGAGGTGATCATCGGCGTGACGCGCGACGCGCAGTTCGGTCCGCTGGTCATGTTCGGCTCCGGCGGGGTCGAGGTAGAAGGGCTGCGCGACATCGCGTTCGAGCTGGCGCCCCTGCCGCGCGCTGAGGCCGAGAAAATGCTCGACCGCACCTGGGCCGGGCGCAAGCTGCATGGCTACCGCAATCTGCCGCCAGCCGACCGCGCCGCAGCGGTAGAGGCTCTCCTGCGCCTGGCGCAGTTGGCGGTGGATTTTCCGCAGATCGAGGAGATTGAGATCAATCCCTTGCGCGTGCTGCCAGCCGGGCAGGGCGCAGTGGCAGTGGATGCGCGTTTCCGGCTTAAAGTGTGATGCACTTCCATCCGCCAGGCATCCAGGCATCCTGAGCTTGTCGAAGGATTGCCTGGAGGAAGAAGCGCTTCGACAGGCTCACGCTTCGACAGGCTCACGCTTCGACAGGCTCA
>CAIQJJ010000798.1 GCA_903872065.1 uncultured Anaerolineales bacterium
TGTAGTGGCGACTTCAGTCGCCTGTCCTGCCCGGAACGGCTGAAGCCGTCACTACGAAAGCATCCATTTTCATCCTTTGGGGTGTTCAGAAAAACATGGTATCTGATTGGGTAAATAAGAGAGACGGGATAGGGGGAAAGAATGGCTGCTTTTCCGCTGTCCCTTCTTCCTTATTTAGGGTACGGGATCGTACCCGCCGGAGTTGAAGGGGTTGCAGCGCATCACCCGCCAGGCTGCCATCAAACCGCCCTTGATGACTCCGTATTTGTAGATGGCCTGGTAGCCATAATGGGAGCAGGAAGGGACGAAGCGGCAGGTGTCGGGCGGCAGTGTGCGCGAGAGGGTCATCTGGTAGAGACGGATCAAGGCCAGCAGCGGCAGGCGCGGCAGATTCCAAAGGTTGAGCGGCAGATCGCGCAGGCGCGGCTCAACGGGAATTTCATATTCAGGAGGAAGGGGGTTGCTCATTGGGAAAACAGTTGGCCTGGTAAAGTTTGGCGCGCTGCAATAGAAGAGAAAAGGCGCTTTGAATCTCGCTGAAGCTGGCTTCGTTGCACGGGCGGCGGGCGATCACGATGACATCCCAACCCGATTTGATCGAGCGCAACTGCAGCCGGACGGCTTCACGCAGCCGGCGCCTGGCCCGGTTGCGCTGCACTGCATTTCCCACCGAGCGGCCCGCAGTGACAGCAAATCGGGTGAGAGGGAGACTCTGTGTGGTGGGGTCTGCCGGTTGAACGGCTGCCAGAGCGACCGGCTGATCATCTCTCTGCCCGGCTTCAGCCCGCAGTGCGATCAACACAAGAAGCGGGTGGGCATACGACCTTCCATGCTGCCGCACCCGCTTAAAGTCAGTTGTCCTCGTCAGGCGGAACTTGCGATTCACCCATTTGATCACGAGACCCGTCAGGCTTGGTCGCCCCTTGCAGGTCTCAAATCCTAACCGTTCCAGTTGACGTGTTTGACATGATTGTTGCTTTTCACCGTCAGGCGATGGCGGCCGCGCGCCCGGCGCGCCTTGAGCACTTTACGGCCATCAGCCGTTTCCATGCGGGAGCGGAAGCCGTGAACCCGCACGCGGCGGCGAATTTTAGGTTGATACGTTCGCTTAGTCATTATTCCAAAAACCTGCTTTCTTTTTAATGAGATGAAGGGCGTCACCGTTTGACGTGTTTCCAAACGAAAAATAATTATACTCGATACCTGGCGAATGGTCAAACCGGATTTTGATAAAAAATTGCGGCTTTCAGGGTCAGCGCGCGCCGCCGCGCCGCGAAGCAAAGAGATCGGTGATGTGCTGCTCGCCCTCGGCGTTGGTGATGAACAACACTTCATCGCCCACCTCCAGGGTAGAGGAGCCGCGCGGGATGATGACTGTGCCGTTGCGGATAATGGCGGCGATGACGCATTCGTCGGGCAGGCCCATGTCTTTCAACGCCACTCCCAATGCCGGCGCGTCGGGCGGGATCTTCTCTTCGATCAGCGAGTATTTGCCGCGCCGCAGTTTGAGCAGCGTCATCATGTCGCCCAACGACATCTCTTCCTCGATCAGCTTCGCCATAATGTCCGCCTGGTTGAGCGCCACGTCCACTCCCATCTCACTGGTGAAGAGCCAGGTATTTTTGGGGTTGTTGACGCGGGCGATCACGCGCGGTACATGAAATTCGAAGCGCGCCAAAGTGGTAATCACCAGGTTGACCTCATCCTCGCCGGTAACCGCCGCCAAAACTTTGGCTTGGCGGACGCCGGCGGCTTCAAGCACGGTTGGCGAACTGCCATCTCCGGGGGCGATCAGTTCGGCCGGCAGTTCCTCATACAGGCGATCCAGCACAGGTTTGCGAGATTCAACCACTTTCACCGTATGCCCGCCGTTCATGAGCAAGTGGGCCAAGTGAGAACCAGTTTTTCCTCCACCAACGACCACAACGTGCATACTAGAACCCTCCTCCCATCCCCAATAAGGTCTCAAGTTGGCCCATCGAGGTGGCTAACACCACGATGTGGATCGTGTCGCCGCTTTTTAGTTCGCTGCCGGTGGTGGGGATGAACGCCTGTCCCTCACGGGTGATCGAGACCACGTTGGTTTCGCCGGGGATGATCAGGTGTTTGACCTGCCGCCCAACCAGGTGGGCCGGGGTTTCGATATTGAGCAAGGCGACTTCCCCCTTGCCAAAGGCCATCACCGAATCCAGATCGGCGTGCAAGAGCATCTCGCGCACACGCTCAGCAGCCCAGTTAATGGATGAGATCGTCATTAACCCCAGGCGGCGGTAAATTTCGGCGCGGCGCGGGTCGTATAGACGGGCCACGACTTTGGGGACATAGAAAATGTTGCGCGCGATGCGCGCCGCGATCACGTTCGCGTTATCTGATGAACTGGTGGCGACGAAGGCGTCAGCTTCGCGAATGCCCGCTTCGAGCAGCACCTCCCGGTCGAAGCCGACACCCTTGACTTTGCGCACTTTGATATCCGCGCCGAGGCGGTCTAAGGCAGTCTGGTCATAATCAATCACACAGACTTGATTGCCTCCACTGGCGGCGAGCAAGCGGCAAACTTGCTCGCCTAACCGGCCACATCCCATGATGATGGCTTTCATTGGTTTACCTCCTCACGAAAATAGATGGGTGCATCTCTGGTTGATAAATTGCTCAGTAGCGATGCGCCATCCAGGCGAAACGCTACAAATTGACCACGGGTTTTGGTTCTACTCCGGATTCTATCCGCCGTATCTCCTTCCAGCGGAAGATTTCCCGGCGCAGCCAATCCAGAACATAAAGGATCGGCGCAAACAATCCCAGCCCCAGCCAGACTTTCAGCGGCAGCGGCTGGTGTTCAAAGAGAGAAGCCAGCGGCTCAATGTAAACTGTCGCCAGGATCAGGACCACTTCAACCACCATGCCGAGTAGTAAAAAGCGGTTGGAGGCCCAGCCCAGGGAGTGAACATGACCTTTTTCGGTGCGGCAGGCGAGCGCGTTGCCAATTTGGGCCATGACTACTCCGACGTGGAAGGCAGTAGTGGCGGTGGCGTACAGGCGGCCCTCCGGGGTGGCGATGCGCTCAGTGAAAGACAGCCAATCTACAGGATAGAATTGTAACAGGTTGAGCGCATCATTGGCGTAGAAAATATAGAAAAATCCTACATAACATAAAGCCGTTTCGATCAAGCCCAGCCAGGCGAAGGCGCGCAGGAAGAGATCGCGATCCAGCAGCGGCTGATGGCGCGGGCGGGGGGGGTGTTCCATAATATTCGCTTCGGGCAGTTCGCCGCCCAGGCCCAGCGCCGGCATCAGATCGGTGCCCAGGTCAATCGCCAAAATTTGGGAGACGGTCAGCGCCGGCGGCAGATCGAATAACGCCATCAGCAGAAAAGGAACGATTTCAGGGACATTGCTGGCGAAGATGTAGGTGGCGAATTTGCGCAGATTTTCGTAAACCGCGCGGCCTTCGTGAATGGCGGTGACAACCGAGAGGAAGTTGTCGCTGGTCAAGATGACGTCGGCGGCTTCTTTGGCGACGCCTGTGCCGGCCATGCCCATGGCGATGCCGATATCGGCTTTGCGCAAGGCTGGCGCGTCATTCACCCCATCGCCGATCACTGCCACCACCTCGCCGCGCGCCTGGTAGGCGGCCACCAGCCTCAATTTGTGCTCGGGGGCCATGCGAGCGAAGATGATCTCCTGGTCGAGCATTTCTTGAAGCTGCAGGTCTTCAAGTTCGTCCAGTTCAGCGCCCGTCAGAATGTGCGGCTGGGCGGTGGTCAGCATGCCAATGCGGCGGGCGGTCGATTCAGCGGTCAGGCCGTAATCGCCAGTGATCATCACCATGCGGATGCCGGCTTTGCGAAAGGCGGCTACGGCTTGGGCGACTTCGGGGCGCGGCGGATCCATCATCGCGGCCAGGCCGAGGAAGGTCAGGTCGTTTTCAACCTCTTCCGCGCGGTAAGAGCCGGGCCGCCCGGGCAGAGTGCGCCGCGCCATGGCCAGCACACGCAGCGCGCCGCGTGCATAGTCATCGTTGGCTTGCAGAATTTGCGCCCGCAGGGCGTTATCCAGCGGTCGTTCCTGTCCGTCAATCAGCACCCGCGTGCAGAGTTCCAGCACTTCTTTCGGCGCGCCTTTGACAAACGCAATTTGCTGGCCTTCATCCCAATGGATGGTGCTCATGCGCTTGCGCCGCGCATCGAAGGGGATTTCGTGGGCGCGCGGCAGCCCGCGGGCGCAGGCCACCTGGTTTAACCCGCCCTTCAACGCCAGCACGCGCAGCGCCACTTCGGTCTGATCGCCCAGGCAGCTCCACTGCGAATTGGTGGGGGTGGGCGGGTTCAGGCGCGAGTTATTGCACAGCAGGCAGGCCATCAGCAGGCTGCGCAAATCCTCTTCCGCCTGGTTAAAGGCCGCGAAAGCCAGCGGATCGGTCTTTTCCCTCTTTCCTTGCAGCGAAGTCGGCTGGGGGAGCAGGTTCGATTCAGCCAGTTTGGAGAGCGGCCGGCTGGCAACTTCACCCTTTTTGGTCTCGAGGAGCGGGTAAGGGGTGAGCGTGCCTTGGGGGTTGTAGCCGACTCCCGATACGCCGTAGCGAATGCCGCCGGCCCACACCTCGCGCACAGTCATTTGATTCTGGGTCAACGTGCCGCTTTTATCGGTGCAGATGATGGAGGTGGTTCCCAGGGTTTCGACGGCGGCCAGTTTTTTCACCAGCACATTTTTGCCGGCCAGGCGCTGCACGGCTTTCGAGAGGGTCAGGGTGACGGTGGGCAGCAAACCTTCCGGGACGATGGCGACAATGATACCGATCGCCATGATCAACGCCTGGGTGTGAGGGATGTGAACATCGAACGCGCTGACGAAAAAAATCACCGCCCCGACCGCAATGGCAATATAGGTCAGCTTGCGCGTGATGCGCTGCATGTCTTGCATCAGCAGGCTTGGCTCTTCACGCACCGCCTGGGTCAGGTTGGCGATGCGGCCAAACTGCGTCACCATGCCGGTGGCGTAAACCACCGCCTTGCCCGTGCCAGAGAAGATGGAAGTGCCGGCGAAGATCAGGTTGGGCCGTTCAACTTCGGTGATACCTTCCCGCAGTGAGGCGTCAGCGGTCTTACGAACCGGCATCGCTTCGCCGGTCAGGGCGGCGTTGTTGACGCGCAGCCCGTATTCTTCCACCACGCGCGCATCGGCGGGGATGTTGTCGCCTTCCGCCAGAACCAACATATCGCCAGGGACAAGCTCGTCGGCCGGAATTTGGACTTCTTCGCCGCTGCGCAGGACGCGGGCGAAGGTTGGCAGCAGCTCTTTGAGGGCGGTAATGGCCTGCTCGGCGCGGTATTCTTGCCAGTAGGAGAAGCTGGCATTGATTAAGATTACCACCCAGATAACAAAGCCCAGGGGGGCGGCGCCGCTGAACAATGCGATCAGCCCGCACACCCACAGCAAACTTGCCATCGGATGGATCAGATGGCCGAGAAATTTAAGCCATTCGGCGGGTTGAGGCGGCTCTGATAGCGCGTTGCGTCCGTAGAGGGCAGCGCGTTCTTCGGCTTCGGCGGCGCTCAGGCCGTTGGGGGTGGTTTCAAGCCCTTCGTAAACTTCGGAAATACGCTGGGCGTAAATGGGCGATGGCATGGGCAGGTGAGAAAATGTTCCGTTGCGGCTGGCTGGCTTTCCGGCGCTCAGTTAGCCAAGACCTTCAGAGTTGTCTGTATCTGGAGCGCCGGTTTCAGTGGGTTTGCCGCCCAGGCGCGGTTCGGGTTTGGGTTGATTGGCGGCGTAATCTTGCTCCAGGCTGTGCGCGGCGGCTGGGGCTTTTTGCATTGCAGCTTCATAACTGCCGACCGGGGCCGGCGCTTCGTAGCGCACTGGCCGGCGCACGCCGAATAACTCGGCAAACTGCGCGATTTTGACCAGCAGAGTGTAACGATATTCCTGGGTGCGCTGCGACTGCCAGGCTACCATCTCTCCCATTGCCCCTTCAACGCGCGATTTGTCGTGGATGATGCGGTTGATATCCCTGCTGTCGCGATAGCCGGAGGGCGAGAGCAAGATCGCATGGGCTATCAACACCAGCGCGGTGAGTACAATCAGCACCATCCAGCCGCCTTCGCTCCATTTGCCGACGATCTGCCCGATGAAGATGAGCGCGCCCATACCGGCGGCCAATCCTGCGCCCAGGCTGCCCCACTGCCGCGCTCTGCCGGTGAAATTGTGCAGGATATGCTGGCGGATCGCTAAGCCCATGGCGGTAATTGGCAAGAAGACGCCAACGCCGTAATAAGGCACCGCGGCGCTCGTTTTGCCCTGCACCAGGAATTGGACAATGATCGCGGCGATAAAGGCTGCTGTGACCGGGCGGGTGAACGTGCCTTTGGGGTTGCGGTAGACAACGATCTCAGGGATTTCACCGATGGCGACATTGCGCCACGAGATCGCTTGCAGGTCTTGGTAAGCAGTCATCGAAGCGGCTGCTAACAAGGCCACCGCCAGGAATTGGTAAGCCCAAAACAGGATTTCACCGCTTGGAATTTGCCCAAAACCGATAAAGGCCAAATTGCCTACCAGGGTGCGCCCGTGGGTGCCGTCAAAGACGTTGAAACGCAGGGCGTAAAATGTTAAAAACAGGGTTGTCAATCCGCCATAGAAAAGGAAGCTGGTTTGCACCAGGCGGCCAA
>CAIQJJ010000799.1 GCA_903872065.1 uncultured Anaerolineales bacterium
ATTCGTGGTTTTAACTGGCTTTGCTTCCAATCTGCGAAATCCGCGATCTGTGGATAACCTTTTTACAAACTGTGATGTATGCGCTTTCAGCCGCGCTGGGCTGCCTGCCACTCTGTCACCGAGCGCGAGTCCATCTCGAAGTTGACGCCCAACAGGTGCAGCGGCTTGCCTTTCGCCAGGTAGGGCGCATAGTAGGCTCGCATCTCGATCTGCGCCAGGGCCTCGGCCGCGCTGCCCGAGAGCTTGAACTCGAAGATGGAAATAGCTTTAGCGGTCTCAATGACCGCGTCGAGCCGCCCCTGGTTGGTGCGTACCTCGGCCTGGATTTCCAGCCCGATCAGTTTGAAGATCAGGTAGAAGATGGTCTGGTAATACTTCTCCTGCTTGATGTGCAGTTCATAGCTGATCGAGGCCAGCAGGCTGTTCAACACGTCGAAAAAGCGCGGCCAGTCGGCCTGCTTGAGGCCGGTCGCCAACTGGCCGAGCAAAGTGGAGGCAGCCGCCTTGCTCACGGAGCCATACGAACCGAGCAGGTAAGTGAGGAAGGCGTTCTCCACCTCAAAATTCGGGTAGCCCAGCCGGTAGCGCTGATTGCCAGGTTCATAGCCTTTGATCGTCAGGTAGCCAGTTTGAAAGAGCAGCGGGACGATGTCCAGGTTTTCGATCTCGTAGGTGCTGAAGGCCAGTTCGGGGATGTTGAGCTGTTCCAGGGTCTGCAAGTTGTAGTCTTGTTGTTTGAGCAGTTTGAGCAGAAAAGTGGGCGTGCCGCTCTCGAACCAATAATTCTGAAATTTGCGTTTCTGAAACAGCAGCAGCAGGGAAAATGGATTGTAAACAGTCGCTTCCCTTTCCGAAAAGCGAAAGCCGTTGTACCAGAAACGGATCTGTTCGCGCAGTTCAGCCGCCGGCAGACCTCTTTCAGATGCAAACCCCTCCAGGTAATCCGCAAAGCAGGCGTCTATTTCTTCCTGGGTGATGCCCAGCAGGGCGGCATATTGCGCGTCGGTGGTGATGTCGTTCAGGTTGTTCATCCCTGAAAAACCCATCAGCCCACTGAACTTACTCACGCCGGCCAGCAGTACGAAGCGCACGTGCGCATCCATCGCCTTGACGATAGTGTAAAAATCCTTAAGCGTCTCGCGAATGCGCCTGACTTCTTCCAAATTTTCGATATTATCGAGCAGTGGCTTGTCATATTCATCCACCAGAATCACAACTTGACTGTGAGTGGAGAGCTTCAGAATCAGATCCATGAATTGTTCAAGATAGTCGCCCTCTTCCAAAACAACCTGGCCGCGCTGCGCCTGCAGTCTCAGTTGCCAGGTGATGGCTCGTTTCAACTCATCAGCGCTTTTTACCCTTTTCAGACTGAAATCCACGCGGATGACCGGGTGGGGCCGCCATTGGTATGGGCTATCGTACAACCACAACCCTTTGAACAACTCGCGGTTGCCCTGGAAAATCTCATCCAGGGTGGAGATCAGCACGCTTTTGCCAAAGCGCCGCGGCCGCGAGAGAAAATACGCGCCCGCCGGATAGCGGATCAATTCATACAGGTCGCGCGTCTTATCCACATACAGGAAACCGCCCTGGATGATGTCACGAAAAGTTTGGATGCCGATCGGCAGGGGTTTGAGTTCCATAAGCAACTTCTTGATGGCTGTATTAATGCAATCGCTTGCCTGCCATGAAACTGATCGAACTTACGAGGACGCTTAAAACCGTTCCCCATGCCATATCCACAATCGTGAGCAGCACAGGCCAGTCTTTCAACGTAGCAAGATTGGTTAAGTCGTAGGTGGCATAGGTGATCAGGCCGAATAAGGCTCCTCGCAGCAAAGTAGTTTTGAGGGAACCCTGCTCCAGGCCGGGCAAAACCACGAACGTCAAAATTCCTAAGATGAACAGTAAATAGAAAATAATCGCTGCGATCCAGTTGGGGCTGGGGGCCATGATATAGCCGATCTGCTGGCTATAAAATTCGCGCGCCACAAGGCCAAGCCAGAGCATATCCATGGCGAAGAAGGCTGCCAGTGAGACAAGATATATTTTAAGATACCGCATCGTTTTTTTCTCCTGAGGCGCGGCAATGTCAAATTGCGCCGTCTTATGAGTGTATAATTATTGTATAAATTATTGTAACATACTGTATAGCATATAGGAAGATCAAAATTTTACTTCAGCCAATCGTCCCCGACGACGACTGTCTCGCCGCGCAGGGCATTATGGTCTAGCCCAAGTTTCGAAATCAGGTTTGTACGGTTCATCACTCCAAATCAATGGTTTGCTTGCCAAGCCAGGCATCTGTTCATAGTGTAGCAGCATAAAACAAATTTCCCCGCCGGGGGAGGAGTTGCACTTGACCTGTTGACCAAGATTCAAACTGGTCAAGCGGATAGGCTGCGCCTGACCACATTGCAGTAACATTGTTTGCCAGTAGGTTCGGTTGTATAATCCAACCCACTCTATCGCAACCCGCTCAGCGGCGTTCCAGCCCTGCCTATTTTGCCGGCGGTTGAAACTCCGGGAGATTGATCATGACAGAACCCAAAACTATTTTGTTGGTTGAAGATGAAGCCCTGATTGCCCTACAAGAGGCTCGGCAGCTTCAAAAAGAGGGGTACACTGTTGTCCAGGCATATAGCGGCGCGGAAGCTATCCAAAAGGCCAGGTCTGCCTCGCCAGACCTGATCTTGATGGATATTGACCTGGGCCAGGGGATAGACGGCACCCAGGCGGCGCAGGAAATCCTGAAGACAGATGATATTCCGATTGTTTTCCTGTCCTCGCATACTGAACCAGAAATGGTTGAGAAAACCGAAAAGATCACCTCCTACGGATATGTGGTCAAGAATACCGGTATCACGGTTTTGACTGCTTCTATCAAGATGGCGTTCAAACTGCACTCCGCCAACCAGGCGCTGCGGCAGGCCAATGAAAGCTTGAGCCTGGCCCAGGAAGCCAGCCAATCTGGCGCCTGGAACTGGGACATCCTCCACAGTACGTTTGATTGGTCGCCGGCGTTTCGCAAATTATTTGGTATGCCGCCAGACGCCGTCGCCGGGTTTGAATCTTGGACGCAAGCCTTACATCCCGAGGATCGGGAAATCGCCGGGCGTAGAATCCAGGAGTCCATTGATAACCATACCAACCTGATCAATGATTACCGGATTGTGCTGCCGGGTGGCGCAGTGCGTTGGATCCGGGCAGTGGGCAAAACCTATTATGATGGGAACCGTCCGCTGCGGATGAGCGGTTTGTGTATGGATATTACCGTGCAGAAACAGGTAGAGGAATCGCTGTATGAAAGTCGCGCCCTGTTACAAAGTTATTTTGATAATCTGCCGGCACTGTTTTTTGTCAAGGATCTGACCGGTAAAGTCATCAGTGTAAACAAGGCTTTTGAAGTGGCTTTTGGGCTTCCATCTGCCCAGTTGCTCGGCAAGACCGACGATGATTTTTATCCCCCCGCCGAGGCGGAAACCATTCGAGCGAACGATCGATTTGTGGCGCAAACCGGAACTGCGCTTCAATTTGAAGAGCCAACCCCTCTTGCCGATGGCCCTCATATCTTTCTTTCCACAAAGTTCCCGATCCGCAGTGCAGCCGGCGACATCACAGCCATTGCTGGCGTCTCCTTCGATATCACCGATTGGAAACGGGCAGAAGATGCTCTCCTGGAAAGCCGCGAGGCGTTTCGAGGCTATTTCAACATGGGGACGGTTGGCATGTGTGTGACATCGCCTGAGAAGGGCTGGGTGGAAGTCAATGACCACTTATGCAACATGTTGGGCTACACCCGAGCAGAACTGAGCTGCTTGACCTGGGCCGAATTGACTCATCCGGAGGATTTATACGCCGATATCGCGTTGTTCAACCAGGTAACCGCTGGTGAACGCGATGCGTACGAGCTAGATAAACGATTCATTCGCAAGGATGGTCAAGTTGTTTACACGATACTTTACGTCGCCTGTCAACGCCGCCCAGATGGAACAGTCAATCATTTTCTGGCTTCTCTCGTGGATATCACCGCCCGCAAACGGGCTGAAGAGGCGCTCCGACAGGCCCTCCACGAAAAAGAAGTTTTGATGCGCGAACTTCAGCACCGCGTTAAGAACAGCCTGAACACTGTTGCCAGCCTGTTGAGCCTGGGTGAAGACAACCTGCCCGACGAACGCAGTCGCGCCATCTTTGCCAGCACTCGGGCGCGCATCCATTCCATTTTGTCAGTCTACGAACAGCTTTATCGCACCGGCGGGATTGACCGGATTGACCTGCGTCAATACATCCAAAGTTTGATCGAGTCATTGTCCCGATCGTATCTCCCGGAATCCGCGCAGGATTGTATTGAAGCCTGGTTAGCGGATGTTCAACTCGATGTGAAAAGGGCTTTGTCTGTCGGCATCATCTTAAACGAGTTGATCACCAATGCCCTCAAATACGCTTTTCCGGCAGGGGTCGCGCCGCACGGAGGCCCGGCCCGCATCCAGGTCGAATTGAGGCGGAGTGGGGATCAGGTGGAATTGTGCGTGGCGGATAACGGCGTGGGTGCGCCGCTGGATGCGCCGCACCCCGGCGGGATAGGGTTGGATCTGGTTCAGATTCTCGCCCGGCAGTTGGACGGCGGTTTTTCTGCTGAAAGCAAGGACGGTTACCTGGCGCGGGTGAGTTTTCGCCTGGAGTAAAAGAGGCGCGTTTTGTTTGAGAAAAGCGCGCGCCGTCAGACCCTCTCAAGCCAATCCCAACATTTTCATACGCCGCTCCAGCAGCGCGTGAATGTCTACCAGGTCGTCGTCGCTTTCCACGGGAATCCAGATCCAGCGTCCTTCAGGGAATGGGTGAGCGGCCAGGATCACCTGGCGTACATGGGGGTTGAGATCGGTCTGGAGCGCGGCTTGCACTGCTTCTTCGCTCAGGTTCACCTGCACAGTAAAGCTGCCCTGGGTAGGGAACAGGTTGGATACCAGTTTTTTGCCGGCCTGCAGGTGCAGCGCCCAGCCATACTTTTTGCCGTACATGAATTTCCATTCTTCATGGTCGGCATAGGTCTCTTGCAGGAACTGCGCCAGCGCCAGCCAATCTTCGCGCCGCGCCCCAAGCGCCTGGATGATTTCTTCTTCGGTCGGGCGACGTTTTTTCTCAGTAAAACAGCCAATGCTCATAGAATGCTCCTTTGGATAGCCTGGGTAGAAACCCGATTACAGGATGGCGTCGCGGCGGAAGGCTTAACTTGTTTTACCCCGGATGTTGCGAAAAACCAGGTATATTCCGACCGCTACCAGCGCCGCCGGCCAGAGAAACTGATCGTTGTTCACCAGAGCGGCAAAAACGCCCATTCCTGCGGCGATGACCATGAAGATCATCGCCCAGCCCTTATGGTGTCGCAGCCAGACCACGGCAAAGGTGGCGGCCAGGCCCAAATACATGAACGCATTGGCCAGGCGGCTGTCGTAACCCTGGGCAGGCATTCCAGAGAGCAGCACAATCGCGGTCAGGATGCCGGCGGTGGTCAGCACACCTGCCGGGATGATCGCCCACCATCTCTCTGGAGAGCCGCGCAGATAAATCAGCCAAAATGGCAGGGCAACCCCGAAGATCGTCAGCGCTCCGGCGATTTCGGGGCGGTTGGTCAGCGCCATCAGCGGCATAAAGCCCATCACAAACATCACATAAGCGACGATGGCCGCCCACAGGACACGGCGAGCAGCATAAACGAAGCCAAAGGCGGCAGCCAGGATGAAGAACAAGGCCGAACCGATCACTTCGCCGCGCATGTTTTCCGCCGCCAACGTGGCAAAGATCAAGAATCCCATCACACCCGCCGGGATCAGCGCCCACCAATTTTTGGCGCGGTCGAGGGAGAAAGCGAGTACAAAGGGAATGCCGATCCCAATAAAGAGCGGGGCGGCCATGACAGGATGATCCACTCCGCTGGCGGCGAATGCCAGCATGATCGCCAGCGCGCCAAAGATGCCCACCGGGAATAACATTTCCCAGTGTTTGACGCCCCTGGCGATATACAGTCCAAGTGCTACGATGCTGATGACGGCAAACACGATGCTCCACACCACGGGGGGGAAATCATTGAGATAGCCCTGCGTTTGCGCCAGGGCAGCCAGGCCGCCCAGGATGAGCAGCAGTCCCCAAAAGATACTCGAAATTTTTTGATTCATAGGTTCCTCCAGAAAAAATGGGTTGGTTCTTTAATTGTACCTTCATTTTTCATTCTTCGGCTATCCTTTGACCATCCTTCGACAAGCTC
>CAIQJJ010000800.1 GCA_903872065.1 uncultured Anaerolineales bacterium
GCCTGCCCAAGGCGGATATTCAGCGCGTGATCGAAGAATTGGAAAAGCAGATGAAGGAAGCTGCGAAGAACCT
Organism: uncultured Anaerolineales bacterium; assembly: GCA_903872065.1. Lineage (GTDB taxonomy): Bacteria > Chloroflexota > Anaerolineae > Anaerolineales > UBA4823 > CAIQJJ01. The sequence continues at coordinate 74 of CAIQJJ010000800.1, forward strand.
GGAATTTGAAAAAGCGGCGGTGCTGCGTGACCAGGTTTATGAACTGCGCAGTATTCTGGCTGAAGAGAGTAAACTGCCGCCCTGGGAAAAGGTGAAATTATTGGCGAGAAATGACGAATCTTAAAAATAACCTGTCTTGGGTCTGCGTCTTACTCTTTTCCCGTGGTAAGATTAACAATGAGGTATCTTATGGAAAATGCTTTTCGTACTCAAATTCCCTCCAAATTTTTTGCCCTCCCTCGTCGCATCGCTCGATTAGGCCAGTTGGCCTATAATCTCTGGTGGACGTGGAATCCCGAAGCGCAGCGTCTCTTTACCCGCATTGACCCGATCTTGTGGGAGCGTGTCTACCATAATCCAGTGCGCTTTCTGCGCCAGGTGGCCAAAGCGCGTCTGAAGACAATGACCAGCGACTTAAATTACCTGGAATTTTATGATCGCATCTTCAAAGCTTTTGACGAGTATATGCAACCTCGCAACACCTGGATGAGCCGTTCGCATTCTGAAGACCGTCATCATCTGATCGCCTATTTTTCGAGTGAGTTCGGTTTGCATGAGGCATTGCCAATTTACGCTGGGGGGTTGGGCGTTTTGTCTGGCGATCACATTAAATCTGCCAGCGATCTGGGTCTGCCGTTAGTGGCGATTGGCTTTCTTTATACCCAGGGATATTTCTTTCAGCACATTACTGAAGATGGCTGGCAAGAGGCGCGCAATGTCATTTTGCAATTTGAAGACTTGCCTGTCTTGCCGGTATTGGATGATGAAGGGAAGCCGGCCACCGTTTCGGTCAATTTGCCGGAGCGTGAGGTGCATGCGCGCCTCTGGGAAGTGCATGTTGGCCGCACGCCGCTCTATTTGCTGGACACGAATATAGAAATTAACTCCCCGCCCGATCGAGAATTGACCGCCAGGCTCTACAGCAGCGATCTCGATCTGCGCATTTCGCAAGAGATTATTTTGGGCATTGGGGGGGTGCGCGCCTTGCGCATGTTGGGTTATAACCCTGCAGTCTGGCACATGAACGAGGGGCATTCAGCCTTTATGGCCCTGGAGCGCTGTCGCGAGATGGTGGAAGGAGGACGCAGTTTTGAAGAATCGGTGCAGCTTGTCAAAACCTCTACCGTCTTCACTACCCACACGCCAGTACCCGCCGGGAATGATGAGTTTCCCTTGTGGTTGATTGATAGGTACTTTTGGAATTATTGGCCGCAGCTCAAGTTAGAACGCGAGGCATTTATTGATATCGCACGTCATGCGAAGCCCTGGGGGGATATGTTCAGTATGCCCATTTTGGCCTTCAAACTGGCCGAGGGGCGCAATGCGGTCGCCAAACGGCATGGCGAAGTCTCGCGCGCGATGTGGAATTTTGTCTGGCCCGATAAAGCCGAAGCCGATGTCCCCATTACGCATGTCACCAATGGCGTTCATACAGGTACCTGGATGGCTCGCCGCCTGCGTCTCCTGTTTAATCGTTATTTGGGAGACGATTGGATCGAGCGTGTGGACGATCCAGATGTCTGGCAAAATATTGAAAGGGCGCCGGATGACGAATTGTGGGCCGTGCGCCTGCACTTGAAGCGCAAACTGATCGCCTATATGCGCGAGCGCATCCGCGACTTGTGGATTGTGGGCGGCGTTCATCCGGTGCAGGTGGTGGCGGGCGGCGTGATGTTGAATCCTTACGCATTGACGATTGGTTTTGCGCGCCGTTTTGCCACTTATAAGCGCGCCTCGCTCATCTTGCGCGATGTGGAGCGCCTGTTCAATATTGTCAACCGTCCCGATCGCCCGGTGCAAATCATTTTTGCCGGCAAGTCTCATCCGAATGATGAGCCAGGCAAATTGCTCATCCAAGAAGTCTATCGCGTGGTCAAGAAGGCCGAAAATGGCGGTCGCCTGGTTTTTCTTGAAGATTATGACATGAACCTGGGGCATTACTTAACCCAAGGGGTGGATGTGTGGTTGAATACGCCGCGTCCGCCCAACGAGGCCTCAGGCACCTCAGGTATGAAAGCGGCTCTGAATGGGGCGCTCAATTTCTCCATTTTGGATGGATGGTGGCCTGAAGGGTACAATGGCAGCAACGGGTGGACGATTGGGACCGGCGAGGTATTTAGTGATCCCTGGCAGCAAGATGAGTCGGACGCCAAGAGCCTCTATGACACATTGGAGAACGAGATCATCCCCTTGTATTACGATCGTTCGGCGGATGATCTGCCGGGGGAATGGATTGGACGCATGAAAGAATCGATGCGCACCCTCATCCCTCAGTTTAGCATGCACCGTATGGTAAAAGAGTATACTGAGCGTTTGTATTACCCGCAAAACTCTGGCGATACACAATGGTTGGAAGAAATCCGCCGTTAGGAATCTGCTCTGACTGATTAGAGAGCGTTTTGGCGTTTGGAATGCGCCAGAGCGCTCTCTTTTTTGTGAGCTTTGTCATATTACTTGAATGACATTTGGAATTGACCCGACCTCCGATGCGACGTATGATTGGATTGTTTACTGATTTGGTAAAGAATTCGGGCAGCTTTTTCTATGATACGGATCAATCGTCGGACAGATTATGCGGTGCGGGTGATGTTGGCATTAGCCAGGCATGCCGGCGAGGGGCGCCTCTCTACGCAGCAGATTCAAGATCAAATGCTGGTGCCGCGCGCCTTTCTCCAGCGCATCATCGCTGATTTATCCAGGCAAAAGCTGATTAAGACCTATACAGGGCCAAACGGGGGCCTGGAATTGACCCGTTCGGTTGAGACATTCAATCTACGTGAGATTTATGAGGCGATCGAAGGGCCTCTGCTCATCTCGGATTGCCTGGAGGCGGCCGGGGTCTGCCCTTTGGACAAAGGCTGCCCGGTGCGCCCACGTTGGGCCTGCCTTCAGGCTTTAATGGCGCGAGAACTTGAAGCGATTACCCTGGCTGAATTGGTTGCGGATGCTGACAAAATTGGTCAATTCCAGACTCGATGATCCCCATCATTGCGGACTGGTTCAAAATCACTTGAGGAGAAGTTTATGGATGCATTGACTCTGGCTCGCTTACAATTTGCAGCCACCACAGTTTACCATTTCTTTTTTGTCCCGCTCACCTTGGGGCTTTCCCTCCTGGTAGCAGTCATGGAAACCTTGTACGTTCGTACAGGCGATGAAACTTATCAACGGATGACCAAATTTTGGGGCAAATTGTTTCTGATCAACTTTGCCATGGGGGTTGTTACGGGCATTGTGCAAGAATTTCAGTTTGGCATGAATTGGTCGGAATATTCTCGTTTCGTAGGCGATATTTTTGGCGCGCCGTTGGCGATTGAGGCGACCCTGGCTTTTTTCCTTGAATCCACCTTCTTGGGTGTGTGGGTCTTTGGCTGGGATAAACTTTCCAAAACGATGCACGCTACAGCGATCTGGTTGGTGGCGATCTCATCCAATCTTTCGGCCATCTGGATTTTGATTGCCAATTCTTTTATGCAGCAGCCGGCTGGGATGGCGTTGGAGGGCGGCAAGGCGCTTCTTCAAGATGGTCATTTGGTCATGAATGACTTCTGGGGATTGGTGTTCAATTCCAATCTTTTCTATCAGTACCCGCATGTGTTATTCTCTGCTCTGACAACAGCCTCATTCTTCATGCTGGGTATCAGCGCCTATCATTTGCTGCGTAAGAATGAAGTGGAGGCTTTTCAGCGTTCGTTCCAGATAGCGGCGGTGGTTGGGATTGTAGCGGCCCTGATGGTGGCTTTCAATGGTCATGCCCAGGCGCAGCACATGGTGCAAACTCAACCGATGAAGATGGCGGCTGCAGAGGCGCTCTGGGAAGGTGAAGACCCGGCCTCGTTCTCGGTCTTGACGATTGGGGATTTATCCGGCTCGCGCGAAGTGTGGTCTTTACGTCTGCCTGGTTTGCTCAGTCTGCTCTCTTACAACCAGCTTAACGGCCGTGTGGCTGGCATGAATGATTTGCAAGCCCAATACGAGGCGCAGTATGGCGCTGGCTCTTACATTCCGCCGGCGTTCATCACCTATTGGACCTTCCGCGCCATGGTCGGTAGTGGGATGGCGATGATCGCCCTGGCGGCGTTTGCTCTGTTCTTCATGGTGCGCGGCGGTAACTATACCAGGTGGCCTGTGGCGCTCAAGTGGATGCCGCTGGCGATTGTTTTTCCATATCTTGCGAACTCTGCCGGCTGGATGCTGACCGAGGTAGGGCGCTTTCCGTGGGTTGTTTTTGGCCTCTTAAAACTGGATGACGCCGTCTCAGTGGTGGTCTCTGCCGGGGCATTATGGGTTACCCTGATCGGCTATGTTCTTGTCTATGGTTTGCTGATGGCTGCCACGGCTTATTTGATGGTGAAACACGCCAAGCGTGGATTGGTAACAAGCGACTGAGCCTGATTTTGCGGAATTCCGCTCTGGAGAATACTTATGGATCTCAATACTCTCTGGTTTATCTTGATTGCCGTACTCTATATCGGCTTTTTTATCCTCGAAGGTTTCGATTTTGGCGTTGGAATTTTGCTGCCATTCATTGCTAAAAAGGATGACGAGCGCCGGATGGTGATCAATGCCATCGGCCCGCATTGGGATGGCAATGAGGTCTGGCTGCTGACTGCCGGCGGGGCGACTTTTGCCGCTTTTCCGCAGTGGTATGCCACGTTATTCAGTGGTTTTTACTTGCCGCTGTTTTTGCTCCTGGTGGCGTTGATCGTACGCGGGGTGGCCTTTGAATTTCGCAGCAAAGATGACGCCCAATGGTGGCGTTCTTTGTGGGATTGGTGCATCTTTGTCGGCAGTCTGCTGCCGGCCATTTTGCTCGGCGTCGCTTTTGCCAATTTGTTGTATGGAACGCCGATTGATGTCAGCAAGCAATACGTCGGCGGCTTCTTCAACCTGCTCAATCCCTATGCTCTGTTGGGGGGCGTGGCCTCGTTGGTCATGTTTGTCCTGCATGGGGCCATCTTTCTGGCGCTCAAAATAGAAGGTGAACTTCTGGATCGTGTGCGCAAACTGTTAAATCCCTTGTGGACGATTGCGGTTGTGATTATGTTGGCTTTCTTTATTGCGACCTATGTCGCGACCGATATCCTGGCGCACCTGGGGGTGAACCCTGGGGTGGTTCCGGTGGCAGGTGTTGCGGCGCTCTTTCTGGTGCGCTATTTTCTCAGTCGAGGACGTGATGGCTGGGCTTTCATTATGACTTCGCTTACTATTACCACCGCCGTTTTTACGCTGTTCATGGCGCTTTTCCCGCGGGTGATGGTTTCCAGCCTGGGCGCTGCCAATGATTTGACCATTTATAACACTGCTTCCGGCCCATACACTTTGACTGTGATGACGATTGTGGCTCTGATTTTCGTTCCGATTGTCCTGGCCTACCAGGGCTGGAGTTATTGGGTGTTCCGCCAGCGGGTCAAAAAATTGGTGTATTAGTTTTTCCATGAAGCTTGATCAGCGTTTGCTCCGCCTGGCCTTGCGCCAGGCGGCTTTCTTTTTGACGATTGGGGGTGGTTTTGTTGGCTGTTTGTTGACGATTGGCCAGGCGCGCTTGCTGACGGAGATTATTGACGCTGTTTTTTTGAGGGATCAATCTCTGGCTGAGGTGCAAGGTCTGATCGAGATTGTTCTCCTGGTGATTCTTGTCCGCGCTGGCTTGAGTTGGCTGGTTGAGGTCAGCGGGCAGCGCACTGCCGCCCAGATCAAGCAAATTTTGCGCTGGCGTTTGATCAAGCATCTCTTTGCCTTGGGGCCGCTGGCTCGTGGGCGGATGCTTGAGACGGATGACAGTGGGGCCGGGGCGCAGAGCGGTGAGGCGACCAATTTGCTCACAGAGGGCGTCGAAGCGCTTGATTCTTATTTTTCACAGTACCTGCCGCAAGTCTTTCTGGCTTTGGCCAACCCGCTGGCGATTTTGTTGTTCGTGATCCCGATAGACCCGCTCTCTGGGCTGGTCTTTTTGCTGACCGGGCCGCTCATCCCGCTCTTTATGGCGTTAATCGGTTCACAAGCCAACCTGCAAACGAAGAAACAGTGGCAGGCTTTGCATCGCCTGAGCTCTTGTTTTCTGGATGCTATCCAGGGTCTGGCAACGCTCAAATTGCTTGGGCGCAGTCGTGAGTATGCGGCGGTGTTGGATCAAGCCAGTGAGGAGCATCGCCAGATGACTCTGGGGGTATTGCGCATCAGTTTCCTCTCAGA
>CAIQJJ010000801.1 GCA_903872065.1 uncultured Anaerolineales bacterium
CAGGTCTGGGCCTCGATGACAGCACACTGATCCTGATGGAAAACCCGGCGGAGATGTTCCCACTGCCGATCAGCAATCTCCGGCGGAAAAAGTTCAAACATTGTTTTGCCGATCAGGTCTTGGGGATCGCCCCCCAACTGCTGCGCGGCGACGTGATTCAGATATAGAAGCTTGCTGCCTGGGTTGATCAGCACAATCGCGCTGTCCAGGCTTTCCATCAACTCGCGATATTTCTTCTCACTGGCGCGCTCTTTTTCATCCGCCAGCTTGCGCGCCGTGATGTCTTGCACAATGCCCAGGATGCGCTCCGGCGCGCCATCCGCGCCATAAGTCACTTTGGCCTGCTGGCGCAGCCAGCGCGTCTGGCCATCGGCCAGCAGAATGCTGAAGTCGTATTCCATGTCAGTATGATCGGCAAAGGCCTGTTTATCCAGCGCGAACAGGCGTTCTCGCTCGCTGGGGCTTAACAAGTGAATGATGTCTTCACGTGCAATGGTCTCGCCATGCTGGGGAATATCGTATAGATGGAAGAATTCGGCAGAGCAAGACATCTCATTGTTAGACACGTTCCATTCCCAATACCCAATGCGCCCAACGCGCTGCGCTTCAGCCAGGAGCGCCTCGCTCTTGCGCAGCAGGCTTTTGGTGTGCAGCGAGATCAACACATGGCCGATCTCGCCGGCGATGGTCTCAAAAGCCCGGCGGGCTTGCTCCGGCGCATGATCCAGCGTATGCGAAGCCACATTGATACAGCCCATCACGCGCCCCTGGTACTGGATGGGAAGACTGATGATCACAGTCAACCCTTCATCCTGGTAGATTTTTTGCTGGCTCAATTCGGCGGTGGTGAGATAGAGAATCTTGCCAGACCTAAGCATGTGAACGTTGGGAGTATCAGGCGCATAATGCGCTGCCTGCCGGACGAACTCTGATCCTAATCCCTGGGAACTGACAAGATCGAGCGAGTGCTTGTTTTCATCAAACAAGTATATCCCCCCCGAATCCATCCCAGAGATGCGGATGGCGATCTCCAGGCAGAGCGGCAAGGCGGTCTCGTGAGAAACGACGGCCCCGACCATGCGCGCCAGGTCGCGCTGCGCCGAAATCACCTCGGCGGCGCGCTGGCGCTCGATAGCGGCGCGAATGCTGCGCGCCGCCAGGCTGAAGCCGGCAGAGGTCTTAACCAGGCAATCTTGCACGCCAGTTTGCAGCGCCTGCAAGCTTTGCTCTTCGTCGGTTTCATTGGCGCAGACGACGATAGGCAAAGCAGGGGCCAGTGATTTTATTTTTTCCACCGCCGCCGGGCATGAACCGGCGGCAAAATTGATCCCCAGCAAGACGATATCGAAGCGCTCCTCGCCGCGCCCCCCCGCCAGTCGCGCCAATCCATCGCCAAGAGTATTCACATTGGTTAAGGAGAATCTATTCCGCTGGTCTTTGTCCAGCGCATTCTGCAGTTGCAGTATTTCGGCGGCATTGTTTTGAATGGATAGAGCCTGAATGACATTCATGGACAGCTTTATTTCTCCACCACAGTGGTAAGTTTTTTGCTACAATCAAGAGAAGTTGCTTAACCAATCCAAACTACATTTTAGCACTACATCATCAGTTTGGTAATACATGGCGCGGTGAAAGATGGCGCTCCTTTGATTAAGCAGAAAATGCAATTTGCGCCCGCGCCAGGTATAATTTGAGAGCGAGAGGAAAAAGACCATGCAGCAGCAGAAAATTCGAGTGGCAGTGGTGGGGCTGGGTTTTGGGGCGGAATTTGTCCCCATCTACCAGGATCATCCGCAAGTAGCCAATGTTACGCTATGTGATTTAGACGAGGCGCGCCTGACGGCAACCGGCGAGCGCTTTGGCATTGAGCGGCGTCTGAAGAGTTTTGAGGATGTTCTACGCGATGACGGGATTGATGCGGTTCACCTGGTCTCAGGCATCCCAGACCATGCGCGGCAGGCGCTGGCGGTGCTGGAAGCCGGCAAGCACTGCGCCTGCACTGTGCCAATGGCGACCAGCCTGGCCGACCTGGAGCGGATTGTGCAGGCGCAGCGGCGTTCCGGCAAGAATTACATGATGATGGAGACGGCGGTGTATACGCGGCAGTTTTTGTATGCGCGTGAATTGCAGACCAAAGGCGATTTTGGGCGGCTTCAATTTCTGCGTGGGGCGCATTACCAGGATATGGAACGCTGGCCCTCGTATTGGGCCGGGCTGCCCCCAATGTGGTACGCCACCCATGCCATCGGACCGCTGCTGGCCATTGCCGCGGCGCGGGCGACCAGGGTGCATTGTTTTGGCTCCGGCGAAATGCGCGCCGAACTGCGCCAGCCCTACCAAAACCCGTGGCCGGTTGAGACAGCCATCTACCAACTGGATAAGCCCAACCTGGCGGCGGAGGTGACGCGCACGCTGTTCCACTGCGCCCGCCCCTATATGGAAAGTTTCACCATCTACGGAGAAAACGCATGCTACGAGTGGCAAATGGAGTGGGAGCCGCCGGTTCTCTTTCGCTTCAGCCCGGTCGTCCCCGGCGAACTGCGCGTCGAAAGTCCACTGGAGCGCCCCACGCCGCCGGATCGCGCCGCGCGTCTGCCGCCTGAAATCCAGCGTTATACGCAGCGTTTTGTTTACAGCAACCAACAAAAGCACCTGTCTTTCGAGCAAGGCGGCGGCCATCACGGTTCACACCCGCACCTGGTGCATGAGTTCGTCAGCAGCATCCTTGAAGGGCGGCAGCCCTGGATTGATGCCGTGACCGCCGCCAATTGGAGCGCGGCCGGGATTTGCGCTCACGAATCGGCCCTGCACGGCGGGGCGGAAGTTTTGATCCCTGACTTCAGCCAGATAAGATGAGCCTGGAGCAGATACTTTGAATCCATTCCTGCAGGACATTATTTGTCCTGCTACATTTTGTATCGCACAAAGGATATCCCTATGACTCTGCCTCACGATTATGAAGAACGCGTCTATGCCGGTGTTTTGGGCAAGATCATCGGCGTTTACCTGGGCCGCCCCTTTGAGGGCTGGCCCTACGAGCAAATTATGGAGCAGTTGGGCGAGGTCTGGTACTATGTCAACGACCGGATCAGCCATCACCCGCCGTTGATCGTCACCGATGACGATATTTCCGGCACGTTCACTTTTCTGCGCGCCCTGGCCGATTACGATTTCTCGCCCGATCTGACCCCCGCCCAGATCGGCCAGACCTGGCTGAATTATTTGATCGAGCGCAAGACGGTTTTGTGGTGGGGCGGCATCGGCGGTTCTACCGAGCATACCGCCTATATGCGCCTGAAGAAGGGCATCCCCGCCCCGCGCAGCGGCTCGATTGAGATGAACGGGCCAATTGTGGCGCAGCAGATCGGGTCGCAAATTTTCATTGATGGCTGGGGGTTGATCAACCCCGGCGATCCGCAGCGCGCCGCCGATTTTGCCCGCCGCGCCGCCAGCGTCAGTCACGATGGCGAGGCGATCTATGGGGCGCAGGTGGTAGCCGCTTTGGAGGCGCAAGCCTTCGTCGAGCGCGATATCGAAAAGCTGCTCGATGTGGGCGTCTCGGTCATCCCATCCGATTCGCTGATCTACCGCATGATCAGCGATCTGCGCAACTGGCGCACTGCCGACAACGATTGGCGCAAGACGCGCCAGCGGATTGTGGAGCAGTATGGCTACAAAGACTATATCGGCGGCTGCCATATTGTACCCAACCACGCCCTGGTCATCCTCAGCCTGCTCTATGGCGAGGGCGACTTTCAAAAATCGCTGATGATCGGCAACACCTGCGGCTGGGATACGGATTGCAACTCGGCCAATATCGGCTGTGTGATGGGCGTCTTGACCGGGCTGGAGGGGATCAAGGGGGCGGACTGGCGCGGGCCGCTGGCTGACCGGCTGTACCTGCCCACAGCGGACGGCGGGCGCTGCGTCACCGATGCGGTGACGGAGACCTATCACGTGGTCAATGCCGGGCGCGCCCTGCAAGGGCTGCCGCATCTTGCTCCCAAGCAAGGGGCGCGCTTCCACTTCTCACTGCCGGGCAGTGTGCAGGGCTTTGTATCCCTGGAGGGAAAAGCATCCCCCGGCGAAGAGGAAATGGAGATTACCAATGTCAGCGGGCGCGGCCAAAACGGGGTGCGGGCATTGGCGCTGACTTTGAAGCGCGGCAGCCTGGGGCGCGCCGCCACGGCCACTTTTGTCCCGCCGGCAGATATGTCCATGCCCGGTTACGAGCTGATCGCCTCGCCCACGCTGTACCCCGGCCAAACCGTGACGGCCCGTTTGCAGGCTGAGGCGGCCAACCCCGGTCGGCTGCCGGTGCGCCTTTTCTTGCAGCGCTACCTGGCGAACGGCGAACTGGAATACGTCGCCGGGCCGGCGGTTGAACTGGCCCCCGGCGCAGCCGCGGAACTGGCGTGGAAGATCGAAGGGGAGGGCAGCCAGCCGATTTGCCAGGTGGGGATTGAACTGAGGGCGGCGGGGACGGTCTACCTGGACGCACTGACCTGGGGCGGCGCGCCGGACGTGGTCTTTGTCACGCCGGAGGAGCGCGCCTTCTGGCAAAAGCATCAAACCTGGCGCAAGGTCTGGGTCAATGCGGTGGATCAGTGGGAGACCTGGGGGCCCGAGGCGCTGCGCCTCATTCAAAATGAGGGGCGCGGGATGCTGATCACTGGCTGCCGCGAATGGCAAAACTACCGCCTCAGTGCAACGATCCGCCCGACGCTGATGGAAGCCGGCGGCCTGGCAGCTTGCGTACAGGGTCTAAAGCGCTTTTACGCTTTGCAGTTGGTCAAGGGCGGCAAGGCGCGGCTGATCAAGGCGCTCGACGGCGACACAGTCCTGGCCGAAGCTCCCTTCGCCTGGGAAATGTGGCAGCCATGCGAGATGGCGCTGGAGGTGCGAGGCAGCCACCTGCGCGCGTGGGTCGGCGGGCAACTGCTGTTCGAGGTGGAGGACAGCGTGCGTCCCTTGTTGAGCGGCGGGGTGGCGCTGACGGTGGACGAGGGCCACTTGATGACGGCGGCGGTCAAGGTGCAGCCGGTGTAAGCCGGCTGCGACGGCGCTCAGTCAACATCCAGGTCAAAGAGCAGATCTTCAAGTGTGGTGATCAGATCACCCAGATCGTCTACTTCATGGTGGGCCTGGGCATCGCGCATGCGTTTCAACAGGTCCACCAACGATTGGCGATCTTCGTCATCCAGGTCGCTGCCGGCCAGCAGAGTTTCGGCGCGCCGCACCAAAATAGCGGCCTCTTCGGGCAGCGCCGCTTCAGGGATGCTGTCTTCTTCTTCGTCTTCCTCTGCTTCTTCTATCTCCTCCACCCAATCGCGCGCCGCTAAGACCTCGGCCTCATTCATGCGGCTGTGCGAGGCTTCAACGGTGATCGATTCGTGGCGATTGCTCAAGCGATCGCGGGCGGTCACTTTGAGGATGCCATTCACATCCATATCGAACTGCACCGTGATCTCGGCCGGTTCATCGGGGCGCGCCGATTTCAACCCGGTGATCAGGAAATTGCCCAGGGGTGTGTTGTGGGAAGCAATTGGATGTTCGCCCTGGTACACCTCGACGCGAATGGTGTCTTGATCCGGGTACATGGTGTAGAATTTTTCTTCACGGCTGGTGGGGATGGTGGTGTTGCGCCGGATCAGACTCTTGAATTGATCGCTGATCACCTGCCCCATGAACATATTGGCGACGGCGATGCCCAGCGAATGCGGCGTCACATCTACCAGAATGGCGTCAATCGGCTCGCCGGCAATGATCGCTGCCTGCACGCCGGCGCCCAGGGCAACCGCCTCTTCGGGATTAATGGACATCTGGGGTTCAATCCCCAGGTGTTCATCCAGCATCTCCCAGACCGCCGGGATGTAGCTTGACCCGCCGACCAATAACACCTGCTGAATCTGGTCCGCTTTGATTTTGGCGTCGTTCATCACCTGCTTGACCGATTCCAGGGTTTGATCGAGCTTGGCGCGGATCAATTTCTCGAAGGTGTTGCGGCTGGCTTCATATTCAAGGTGCAGGGATACGCCATTTTTCTCGGCAATATACTCCTCTTTGATCCAGGTGTAGGGATGGCCGGAAAGCTGAATCTTGGCGTTTTCAGCGGCGCGCAGCAGCCTGGCCCAAGAGCGGCGGTTTTGGTGTAAATCTACCCCATGGATGCCGTTGAACCAGGTAGCAATCTCGTCGGCCAGCAGTTGATCAAAGTCATCGCCGCCAAGCTGCGTGTTGCCGTGGCTGGCGCGCACCTCAACAATCCCGCCCATCAATTCCACCAGCGAGACATCGAACGTGCCGCCGCCCAAGTCGTACACCAACACCATTTGATCCTCAACCTGGTTCAAGCCATACGCCAGGGCAGCCGCAGTGGGTTCATTGATAATGCGGCGCACATTGAAGCCGGCGATCCGCCCGGCATCGTGGGTCGCCTGGCGGGCGGCGTCGGTAAAATAAGCGGGGACGGTGATAACCACATCGGGCGCAGCTTCACCCAGGTTGCGCTCAGCAATGCTCTTCAGTTCACGCAAAATAAAGGCTGAAACTTGCTGGGGGGTCAACTGCTGCCCGCCCATTTGAACCTGCGCATCGCTGCCCATCTTGCGTTTGATGGAACGCACGGTGTTATCGGGATCAATCACAAACTGGTTGCGAGCCGGAGTGCCCACCAGCCATTGCTTGCTGGCTTCAGAATAGCCCACAACCGAGGGAATGATGCGCTCACTGCCATTAGGCAGCATGACCGGCGCGCCGTTTTTAACAATTGAGACACCCGAATTGGTGGTGCCGAGATCAATGCCAACAATCTTGCTCACAATCTTACTCCAATCTAAAACAATCTTATCAAGTCCTACACTTTGGGGCGATAGACAATTACCTCAGCAAAACGGATCACCCCGCCGGCGCTGCGGTAGCCGCGCCGCTCCTCCGCAACAATCAAATTGGCCCTGGCCTCCAGGTTGGGCGGGCAGTGGGTCGAAGTCCCAACCGCCACATGCAGATAGGGATCGAAAATCTCTCCTACGCCTGGGATGGGCGTAATTCCACCAACATCCAGGATCGCCAACAAACGTTCACGCACCAGGGTCAGCCCATCCAACCAGGCGGACAGGATGGCGCGATCGGCCGGCGAAACCAATACAGCCTGCTGCGGCGACAGATCAGGATTCAGGGCGACGCGATCGCGGGTTTGCAAGTAGCGCTCGCCGCTGGAAATAGCATGTTCCAACCCATCCAGGGCCGGCAAAATCGCTTCCAGCATATCCTTTTGCGCCGCGGCGCTGCGCTGCGCGGCCAGAGTCTCGATCAACCGCGCGTTTTGTTCCTGGGCGCTCTGCGCCAAAGCCAATACCTGCTTGACCTGAGCGTTCTGCTCTTCAGCCAACAGGTTGGCCTTGTGCTGCGTTTTGCCCATTTTGCGCACCTCCTGCTCCAGGCTGCTGGTATCCACGGCGGCGGGGGGCGAGGCAGGGATGGGAGATTCCACGCGCTGCAGCAAGCGCGCCAGAGTATCCCACACTTGACGATGGCTGCTCATGAATGATTATCCTTGCAGAGGGCGATGGTCTTTGTCGAAATTGCTGCGCCCCAAATCGCCATAGGTTTGCAAGGTTTGCCAGACATCTTGTGGGTCGAAATCCAATTCCAGTTTACGCCGGCGCTTGCGAGCTTCCCAAGGGACCGGCGGTTGAAAAAGGAACAAGTCCGTCTCACCCTTGCTTTCGGCGCTGTTGAGCTTTTCATAAGCGGCGCGGATCAGCTTGAAGGCGGCCGGGTTGTTTTCGGGGGAATACTGGCGCACCAGGCTGAAATAGGCGCGTTTCACTTCGCTCAACGAGGCGCGCCGTTCGATCCCCAAGACCGCGTAAGGATCGGCGCTTTGTAGATTGGGCTGGCGCGCGGATGGTTTTCGCTCCGCCTGGGCCAGGGGGGCGGGCTGCCTGGGATTATCACTCATCGTCAAACTCCTCATCCAAACCTTCCAAAAAGTCTTCCAACAAACCGGAGTCTTTTAACCCCATCAGATGACGCAGCAGACCCTCAGGGGCCGAACTCAGCATCCGCGCCATTTCGATGCCCTCCAACAAGCTAGCGTCTTTATTTTGTTTGGCAATGCGCTCGGCTTCCGCGAAATACTTGCTGCTGACGCGGCGATTTCCCTCCCTGGCTTCGATGATGCCCAGCAGCATAGAGGCATGCCCCGGCGCCTGGCCGACCTTGATCGCTTTAAGCAAATATTCGGTCGCCAGGGACATATCCACTTGCATAGCCATTTCCCCGATCATCACAAAAATATTTTCTTGGGGAGCCGCGTTTTGTTCGGCGCGCTGCAACCAACGCCGCGCTTCGCCGATCTGTCGGTCTTCAAGCACGGTGTGCGCCTGTTTGATGTAAAACACAGCCGGTATTTTGCCCAGGCGCTCTTCGGCCAGGCGAACTGTTTCCCAGGCGCGCGCATAGTTTGCTTGAACGAACCATACCTCGAGGATTGAAGAAAAATCACCCAGATCTTTGGCTTGCGCCAACGCCTGTTGGATATATTCCTCGCTTTTCGCCGGCTGTTTCAATTTTATATAACACTCGGCGGCATAGGCCAGCGCAGGGATATGGTTGGGACGGAACTCCAACGACATTAGATAGTAGTTGCAGGCCTCCGCGTAGAAGTCCCCCTGGTATTGGCTTTCGGCCTGTTCGAAATACCACTCGCCCAACATTTGGCGCGCCTGGACATTTTGCGGATCGATTTCCAACACTTTTTCCCAACAATTGCGCGCCTGGAACCTGACATACCAGGGACAATCCTCATCACGGAAGTAGGCTTCGCCCAGGCGCAGCAAAGCAGGGATATTTTGTGGGTCTCGTTCGAGCAGGCGATCCAGTTCATTACGACCAGCCTGGAAGCGCCCATTCGCGATCAAGCTTTCAGCCAGCGCCATGCGCAGTTGGAAATTTTCCGGCGCCCATTTGATCGCCTGCTGGTAAGTGCGTTCCGCTTCATCAAAATCGCTGCCTTTGCGATAACACTCTGCCGCGCGCTGCCACAGGCGGGCGACTTGCTCATCGTTTAAGGCATCGGGATGATCGGCGCGGCGCGGGCGGCGGCGCAAAGCCTCGCGCCAGGTCTGGCCGGCCAAGACGTACTGCTCCGCTTTTTCGTAGGCCAACGCCAGGTTATACGCCAGGCGAAAGCTGGAACTGTCCAGTTCGACTGCTTTCTGCCAGTGAGACTGCGCCTCATTCCATTGGTTTGCCGAGGCAGCCTGGTAGCCCAACTGCTGGTGGATTTGCGCTTGCAGCGTGTCTAGCGCATTGTCATCTGTGCGGTGACGCCTGGCTTCTTGGGCGGCGATCACCGCGGTCTGTAAATCGCCCTGCTGCAGCAGTTCTTCGGCGCGGCGGTGATATAACTCGGCCAGGTTGCTATGCAGACGCGGGAAGGATGCTCCCAACTGCAGGGCGCTCTCCCATGCTTGACGAGCAACGTCCCAGTTTTCGCTCTTGGCGGCAATTTGACCCTGGTAAAAAAAGGCCAGCGCCTTTTCCGCCGCGCTGCCCTCGTTGATCAGCGCATGACTGATCCCAATCTGGGCGCGGGCGAAATTGCCGGCGTCCAATTCAGCCAGCGCCTGCCATAGGATTGGCGAATCGGCGGGCAGGGTATAGGGCCGGCGGCGAAACCCATTGACCGAGCGCAGCATGGCCTGTTCGGTGGGTTTCAACTGCTGCCAGACCGGCGCAGTGGTGGGGTCTTCGCCGCTTTGCAGCAAAGCCAGCGCCAACGGGTAAGCAGCGCGCACCGCAAACGGCCCGCCAGATTGGCGCGCCGCCTGGTAAGCTGTCTTTGCGCCGGCCAGATCGCCCAGGTGATGTTTTGCCAGGCCGAGGTGATAGGCATAGCAGGGATCGTTCGGTTTATAAGCCGCTGCGGTTTGCAAATGGTTGACTCCCGCCTGGCGATCGTTCCCATAAAACATCCCCAGGCCAAGCCGAAAATACCCCTCCGCCAGCAGGTGGGCTGGACGCAGACTGGCAGGGATTTTTTCCCAGTCCTGGATCGCGGTTAGGATATCGTTTTGACGAAAAGCCTTCAGGCCGTTAGCGGTCAGCGCGGCGACGCTTTGGGAGACTCTGCTTTGAGAGTCGTTTTCTTGTTTCTTATGGCTCTTATTTTTACGTGACATTGGTACTCTGGAGCAGGATGATAAGGGAAATATTATACCCGACTAGGGAAAAGGTGAGAATGGAGAAGCTTTTCGATTTTCGATTTGGAATCGCTGCTACCACACAATCTGCTGATCGGCGACAAAACGCTGGAAGGCGCGCCAGCGGGTCTGGTCAGAGCGCAGGTACTGCCTTTCGAACAAGGGGAAATTTTTGCCGGGCGGGTCAATCGCCACGCAAGTGCTGCCGCGCAGCAGGATGCGGTAGGCGCGTTTCTCGATGTACAGCAGGGCTTTGCTCTCGGTCAGAGGGAACTGTAAGCTGACCTTGTCCCCCGGCTGGACTGCGCCGACCAGGGCATAGCGGCCTTCATACGCCAGGGGGCGGCTTGCGCCGTTGACCAGGCAAGAGGCCTGCTGCGGCGCGACCCACTCGGGAAGGCGGATGGAAAGGGCGACGGGCTGCTTCACGATGGCATCAACCTGCCCGCGATAGGGAATGTGGCTGTGGATATCCGCCCACGGCGACGCCCGATTCATCAGCAGGTTAAGGCGCAGTTGACCCTGGTCATAAGTCACCTGGTTTTCCCAAATGTAATAGATGGCGCGCGCCCCATTGCCGGTGCAGCAGTGCATGATGCCAATCGTGAGATATTGAACATTGTGGGGATAGTCGGGCAGGTAATCGTTGGGCGCAAGCCACCCGCCAAAAGCGCCGCGGTTGCGTTCGGCGACGCGATCCATCGAATGGTGCGCCGGAAGCTGGATCGGGGCGATCTCGCTGCTGGCGACGCGGTCTTGCAGCCAGTAGATGCGCTCAACCTGGCGCAGTTGAGCTTCGTAGAACAGGTTGCGCGTCCAGCGGTCAACCAGATCCCAATAATCGGCGCAGCCAGACAGGCTCAACTTGACCGCCACGCCGATCATGTCGGCAAGTTCGCAGATTTCGAGGGTCTGCGGGCGGGGGACGTTGAGCCATTCGGCGAAAAATCCAAGCTGGCAGTCGCCCTGCGTCAGGGCATGTTCAAAGCCGCGCCGGGCGAAGTCAATCGCATCCTGGTCGCCGGCAGCCAGGCCGTAATCCAACACGGCGAGCAGGACTGTGGTATGGCTGTGAAAGTGAATGTGAGAAACATCGGGATATTCGGGCAAAAACTGGCCGGCCTGGTTGAAGTGATTGGAATGATCGCGCACCCAGTGGTAGAGTTTCGCCGCCAAAGCAATCGCCGGCGGGTAATGGGTGCAGCGGTAATAATTAGCCAGTCCTTGAATTAACCAGCCGTACCACGTCGCCGGGTTGCTGACCGCATCGGAGGGCTTTTGCGGCGGCGAGTAGCGCCCCTCAGTACCAAACTCATGGTTGGCAAAGTGGGCGTACACTTCATCCTGGATGGCAAGTCGGTTGACGCTGTCCACCAGTTTTTGGCCGGCCTCTTTCCAGGTCGCATCCCCGGTCAACTGGTAGTAAAGCGTGATCGCGCCGAGCAGCCGGCCTTCAAACCAGATGGCGAAGTAGTGATCGCCGGGAGGCTCGACCCCATAGCCGCCGAATTTGCACCAGGGGCGGCCGACCTTGGGCAAATACAGCAGGCCGTCCGCGCCTTGCATCTGGCGCAGAATCTCCATCCAGCGCTGCTCCACATGCCGGTTTTGCTCAGAGCCGGACGCCAGGCGCAGCAAGGGCAAGGCTTCCATGAACTTGGCCTGGACGATATCCGACTCGCTGTGCCACATCATCGCCGGGTTGGAAGTGAAATTCGCCCGCCAGTAGATTTCATAATCCGCCTCTGGATCGGTCGGCTCTGTGAGGCCGTGGATGGCGAGTTGGGCCATCTCTTGCAGATCGATCGTGTCCGGGGCCATGATTTCGTAGCGTTGGCCGGCGTAGGCAGGGACGACGACTGCCGGGAGGGATGGGTTGATGTATTGAATGTGTGGGTTTCGTTGGGGTTCCATGGGCTTTTCCGTTCGGTTGCATTCTTCGATTGCCTTGTTAATCATACCACGGGCTGACTTTTGTAGAATACTTCTGTCTAAGAGCGTATCATGCCGGGGAAAATTTAACCGCCAAGCCGCCAAGAACGCTAAGTTTTTAAGCATAATCAGCGCAAAGATGAATTGATTCATCGTCCCCCCGCAACGGAAAGAAACCATCCCGCGGGCAAAGCTGTCCAATGAACTGCTTTGTCCACTGGCCGTTCTGTAAGCGTATCACAATTTGTAAAAAGGTCATCCACAGATTTCAGATTTCGCAGATTGGGAGCAAAGCCAGTTAAAACCACGAATAACGCTAATCTACACGAATTTTTTCTTAGTCTTCTTCTTATTCGTGAAAATTCGTGCTATTCGTGGTTCATCTTTGCAAATCTGGCTTAAAATCTGCGATCGGTGGATAGTAATGAAAGCCTTACGCAAATTGTTACGGCCTCCAGATTTGGAATCGCCCAGCATCCAGGGATCGGCTATAATCTTCCTGGGTCGTTCTGCATACCCCAAGATGTGTTGGGCAAGGAGTGTTTATGACCAATCCTCAATTACATAACCCTCAATTCGACAGCCGGCCGTTCTTCCTGGAAGGCGGGCCGGTGGGAGTCTTGTTGTCGCACGGCTTTACCGCCACGTGCTGGGAGGTGCGGCAGTTCGCCGAGGCGCTGCACCGCCGCGGCTACACGGTGGCCGGGCCGCTGCTGCCCGGTCACGGTACGACGCCGGAAGAATTGAACCGCGTCCCCTGGCAAGAATGGGCGGCGGCCGGCGAGCAGGTCTACGGACGCCTGGCAGAGAAGTGCCGGCGGGTGTTCGTGGGCGGCGAGTCGATGGGCGGGCTGGTGGCGCTGTACCTGGCCAGCCAGCATCCGCAGATCGCCGGGGTGCTGGCCTACGCCCCCGGCATTAAGCTGACCCTCTCGAAGCTGGACATTCTCAAGCTGCACCTGGCCGCGCCGGTCACGACCCAGGTGGGACGCGCCTCGCTCGACCGCGCCGATGTCTGGCAGGGCTACCCCGGCCTGCCGCTCAAGGCGGCGCAGCAGTTGCTCAAGTTCCGCCAGGCGACAGAGCAAAGGCTGGCGCAGGTCACTTGCCCGCTGCTGGTCTTCCAGGGACGCCTGGATACCAGCGTCCAGCCTGGGGCCGGGGAATTTCTCTTCCAGCATGTGCGCTCCACGATCAAAGAGCAGCACTGGATGGAGGAGTCAAGCCACGTGATTCTCCTGGACAAGGAGATGGAGAAGGTCGTTCAAATTACGGTTGAGTTTATGGAAAGGGTGTAGAGACACCCCAACGGGGCGTCTCTACGAGGTTGTCTTGGTTAAGGCGCGCCGCAGCACTTTGCCGACCGGGCTGCGCGGCAGGGCGGCGACAAACTCCATTTCGGCCGGCGTCTTGTAGCGCGCCAGGAACGGTTCGCACCACGCCTGCAGTTCCTGCAAGCTCAGCGACGCGCCTGGGCGCAGCACAACCCAGGCTTTGGGCGCTTCGCCGCGCAGCGGGTGCGGAACGCCAGCTACCGCCGCTTCGGCGATGGCGGGATGCGTCGCCAGCACTTCTTCGATCTCGCGCGGCCAGACTTGCAGCCCTCCCACCTTGATCAAGTCTTTCAAACGGTCAACCAGGTAGAAATAGCCCTCCGCATCCATGCGAGCGATATCGCCGGTGTGCAGCCAGCCGCCGCGCAGCGCCTGCGCCGATTCGGCGGGCTGATTGTGGTAGCCGCGCATCACCTGCGGGCTGCGGATGAGCAGTTCACCGGCCTCGCCGGGCGGCAGCGGCGTCTCGCCGTCCAGCAGGCTGACGATCTGGCAGTCCACATCCGGCAGCGGCAGGCCAATCGAACCGGCGCGCTTCTCGCCGAACATCGGGTTGCAATGCGTGGCAGTCGGCGCTTCGGACAGGCCATAGCCTTCCATCAACTGCGCGCCGCTCAAGGCCTCGAAGCGCTGGCGCACCTCCTGCAGCAGCGGGGCCGAACCGGAGATGCAGGCCTTGATCGAGCGCAGGTTGTAGTGGCCGGCCTGCACCCCAGGGTGGCGATTGAGCATGGCATACAGCGCCGGCACGCCGGGGAAAAACGTAACCTGGTAGCGCTCAATGTTCTCCAGCAGTTCGGGCAGGTCGCGCGGGTCTGGGGCCAGGATCATCTTGGCGCCGAGCAGCACGCTCACGCTCATGCCCACCACCATGCCGTAGACATGGTACAGGGGGATGGCGATCAAACTCGTCTCCTGCCCGTCTTGCAGCCCGACCAGCCAGCGGCGGAACATGAACGAATTGGCCAACAGGTTGCGGTGCAGTCCCACCGCGCCCTTGGGCGTTCCGGTAGTGCCGCCGCTGTACTGCAGGACGGCGACATCCTCCGGCGAGACCTGCGTAACGGGCTGCGCGCCGGGCGCGGCCAGGATTTCCTCCAGCCGGTAATCCTGCCCCAGGCGGCCGGCGGCGGAGCGCCCCTGCCACTGGCCCAGGTTCGCCGCCTCATCCAGGCTGGTAGACAGGATGGTTTGCAAGCCGGCGCGGGCGCGGATCGCCTGGAG
>CAIQJJ010000802.1 GCA_903872065.1 uncultured Anaerolineales bacterium
CATCCTGAGCTTGTCGAAGGACGGTCGAAGGATGTCGAAGGAAGATGCGCTTCGACAAGCTCAGCGCGCCTACCGAGGCATCCAGGCATCCTGAGCTTGTCGAAGGATAGCCGAAGGAAGATGCGCTTCGACAAGCTCAGCGCGCCTGGGCGGGAGGCATCCAGGCATCCTGAGCTTGTCGAAGGACGGTCGAAGGAAGATGCGCTTCGACAAGCTCAGCGCGCCTGCCGACAGGCTCACGCTTCGACAAGCTCAGCGCGCTTGAGACGCAGAAGGCAGCAGCCCCAATTGCAGGAGCATCGCCGCGCCGGTCTTGATGCCTTTGATGAAGCGCTCGATTTCGAGGTTCTCGTTCGGAGCATGATTGGCCTCATCCGCATTGGCGTAAGGCACCGAAAAAGCCGGCACGCCCAAAGTCTTGGTGAAGACATAGGTCGGCAGGCTGCCGCCCATGCACGGTACCAGCAGCGGCTCCTCGCCCTGGGCCGCCAGGATCGCCTGGCGGATCGGCTCTGCATAGGGCGAATCCAGGCGGGTTTTGGAGGGTTCCATCCCATCCTGCCAGACGAACTCGACCTCCGGCCCATAGCGTGCGACGTGGGCGGCAATCTTGGCGCGAATCTCCTCCACCGATTGATCGGCGACCAGGCGCGCATCGCACTTGACAACCGCCTCATGGGGCAGCACCGTTTTGGAGCCGGGCCCGCCGTAGCCGCCATGCAGCCCATTGATGGTCAGGGTCGGCCAAAACGACAGGCGCTCAAAGAAGGGACGCTCCAAAGGCGCGTCGAAATGCGCCAGGTCTAATTCCCGCTTGACCGCCGCGATATCCACCGGCAGCCTGGACAGGGCAAGCTGCTCTTGCTCCGTCGGCGGCCGAACCTGATCATAAAAGCCGGCGATGGTGATCTGCCCTTGCTCATTCTTCATCGTACTCAATAAATGCACCAGTCGCCACAGCGGATTGGGCGCGATGCCGCCCCAGTTGCCAGAATGGAGGTCGCTGTTGGCGCCGCGGGTGCGCAGTTCAAACGAAACCACCCCTCGCACTCCAAAGCCGATGCACGGCTGCCCACTGTTATCCACCGGCCCGTCCGAGATGATCGCCAGGTCGGCGGGGATTTCGGCTTTATGGGTGTGGATGAAATCCTGGATGTGCGGGCTGCCGGTCTCTTCCTCGCCCTCCAAGAGGACAATGACATTGCAGGGCAAAGCGCCGTAGACCGCCAGCAGCGCCTCGAGGGCCAGCAAATTGGCGAAATGTTGGCCCTTGTTGTCGCCGGCCCCGCGGGCATAAATGCGCTGGTTGCGGATGGTCGGCTCGAAAGGCGGCGAGACCCAGGCTTCGAGCGGATCGGGCGGCTGCACGTCGTAATGCCCGTAGAACAACACCGTTGTTTTGCCGGGCGCATCCAGCCGCCGGCCCAGCACCATTGGCCAGCCGGGGGTGGGTTGGAGATCGGCCTGGAAGCCCATTTGCTTCAACCAGCCTACCAGGTAAACGGCGACCTCTTCGATCCCTTCGCCGTAGGCGCTGATGCTCGGATGGCGCAGGTATTCGATCAGACGTTGGAGATACGTTTGCCGGTTGTCTTCGATGTGCGCAAATACGCGTTCAAGGTCTTGCTGCAAGTCGGTGGGGGTCATGTTGTTTTCGCTTTCTGAGCCTAAACCGGGTAAATACTTTGCATCGTCCAGGCGTCCAGGCGCTTCAAGACCGCCTGGCTGCCCTGCGCTCGCAGCGAGACGCCCAGGCTGTCGGCGCGGCCGGGGTAAACGCGCGCCGCCAGGCACTGCGAGTACAAACCACTCGGCGAGTACAAACCACTCGGCGAGTACAGATCACTCGCTTGCCCGCTGACAAAGACCTCGACCACGCTCTGGTCAATGAAGATGCGCAGCTTTAAGGTCTCCCCTGGGGCCAGGTAGACTGGCGCGGTCTCCGGGGCGCGCGAGAGGGCGTCCGGCAGTTCAGACGAATAGGAGGTGTCAATTGTGATCAGGCTGTCGCAGGTGTCGAGCCACTTGCGCCAATCGGTGAAGCGCTCCCAATTTTGGTAGCCGCGCTGCTTGTAGAAGGCGATGCGGGTGAACTCCTCTTTGCCAGGGGAGCGCAGCACGTTCAGCTCAACCATCGGCGCATTTTGCGGATCGATCTCGACGGAGATCTCCAGCGCCGCGCCCTGCACACTGTCCAGCACGATTTCGTGGTTGGCCGGCAGCGTCACATCCTCCAGCCGGCGATGCTCGGAACGCAGCGACTCGATGTCGCCGGCCGGTTCGATGGCCAGTTGGTCTTTGCCGGCCAGGGTCAGGCGGCGGGGCAGGCTCATGATCTGATCCCAACCGGGCGTGGGGCGGCCGACATTAATATTGAAGATGGCGATCAGCCCGCCTTTGCCGTCGGGCGTGGCGGATGGCGCATGCACGCCGCCGGGGTGCCAGGGGCCGAAGGTGAAGCGCCCGCCCTGCGTGACAACGAACTTGTCGCGCTGCGTGTCGTAATCGCCCAGGAGATAGCGCCCGCCGCTCATGTGGCTGAAATGCAGCAGGATATGCTGCACGCCGCTCTGCGCATCGCCGAGCGGCCAGAAGTAAGGACATGCGCCATCATCGCCGATCAGCGAGAAGGCGTCGCCCTCGACAAAGGGATGCAAATATTCCCAGGTCGCCAGGTCGGCCGAGCGCAGCAAAAATTCGGCCGCGCGCCGCCGCCCGGATGGTTCATGCGGCAGCGTCCCGCCGGAGAGCGAATAGTAAAAGCCATCCTTCTTCCAGATGCAGGGGTCAAAAACGTTCGGGGCGGCCGAGAGGGGGATGACAGCCTGCCCGGTCACTTTCTCCCAGTTCAAGAGCAGCGGATCGTTCGAGACAGCGACCATGTTGCCGACCTGCGTGCCGTGGTAGATGGCGATCACGCGGTCGTCTTCAACCAACGTCGCGCCGGAAAAGCAGCAGTCTTCTGGGTTGGGGTAAATGGCATAAGGCAGGTCGCGCCAGTGAATCAGATCGTCGCTGACGGCATGTCCCCAATGTTGGCGGCGGTCTTCTGGCGGGTAGCCTTGATAGAAGAGATGCCACAGGCCCTGCCAGAAGCACAGGCCGTTCGGGTCATTGAGTGTGCTTTCCGGGCTGACGAAATGGTAAAGCGGCCGGTGTGGGTCGCTGGCGAAGGCGCGCCGCGACTCGCGGAAGCGTTGCAGCAGCGGGTTGTCAGCCAACTGCGCCTCTTGCGCTTCTCGTGTAGCGGGAAAGGTAAAGTGCGGCACACGCGAGGTGCGATCGGGTTTTGCTTCTGAGGACATGTTCAACTCCTTAAAAAAGACCTTCAGAAATTATTATAACCGGAAGCCTTTGAAAGGATAAAGAATTTTCGCGCCGGATTGGCCCATGACCAGGCGCGTTGCGCGGGGTGAAAAAGAGTACAATTAGGACATGATCGAAATCCATATTCTGACCGCGCTGGATTTGCTGCTTTCTCCCAAGCGGCTGATGGCTACCCTGCGCGTTTAAATCTTTGATACCAAGAACCCCCATTGATTCCAGGAGACATTTCCATGAATGACCAGACGCAGTCTCGATCACAATTCTGCAGCCAAGAAATTTCTTTGGACGGCGAGTGGCAGTTGCGCTTTTTCGACGGGCAGCGCGGCGACACTCCGGCGCGCATCCTTTGCGCCCAGCCGGAAATGCAGCGCGCCCTCAGCGGGCGCGTGCCAGGCTCGGTGCATTTGGATTTGATGCGCGCCGGGCTGCTTGAAGACCCCAACCTTGGTTTGAATGCGCTGAAAGCGCGCTGGGTGCAGGAGAATCTCTGGCACTACCGGCGCACTTTTACCGTCCCCGCCCTGGCGCAGGGCGAGCGCGCCTACCTCTATTTTGAGACCCTCGACCTTGCGGCGGCGATCTATCTGAACGGAAAAGAAGTCGGCCGCCACGCCAACGCCTTTTACCCCTGCCGCCTGGAGGTAACTGAGGCGCTGCGCCCCGGCGAGAATGTCCTCGTGGTCACGCTCGAAGCCGGGCTTTACCTGACCGCCGACCGGCCCTCCGTCGGCTATGGGATGAACGCCGGCGATCCGCTGCACAAGCGCAACTGGCTGCGCACGACCCAATCCAGTTTTTCCTGGGACTGGTCGCCGCTCTTGCTGAACGTCGGCATTCGCGGCGCG
>CAIQJJ010000803.1 GCA_903872065.1 uncultured Anaerolineales bacterium
AGAGCGGCCAGGGTTTGCGGCAGCCAGCGTTCGCGCAGGGCGTTTTGCGGGGCGGGGGCTAAGTCCGGTTCGGGTAGGCTCAAGCACCCGGCGATGCGCCGCGCCAGATCGGTCAGCACGCTGTCCAACGGCAGGGCGGCTTTGTCCTGCAGGTCGAAGATCAGCGGCAGGTAAGGGCCTTCCTGCGGCAGGCGCGCTTCAAGCTGCTGCAGGACAGAGGTCTTGCCGATGCGCCGCTGTCCATAGAGGGTGAGCGCGTTTTGCCCCGGCTGGCGCAGGACGCTCAAGACTCTGCGCAGCACGTCCTCGCGTCCAACGAAGACGGGCGTGTTGCCGACCGGGTTGCCGGTAATGTAAGGGTTGAGAGGAATGGGCATGAGTCCCCCTTCACTTAAGATGCGGTAGATTCATACAAAACTACCCCTTGCGCCAGGATTTCTTGGAGAAAAGAGTCGCCCCAGGCGACGCGCTGCGCCAGGTTGCGCGGCGTGTAAACGATCACATCCAGCCCGAAAAGTACATTGAGCGGGATGCTTTTACGGACATCTACTGTGGGAACAGCCAGCCTTGCGTCCATGATGATCTCCTGGCTTAATTATAACCGCGAGTTGCTAAAAGCCTGGCGTCAGTTTGGATGGGCGTAATGAATTGGGGAAAAAGAGGGTGTGGAAGCACTAAGCCACAAAGAATACTGAGATTTAAACCACGAATAACACCAATCTCACGAATAAGAAGAATAAGAAAAATTCGTGTAGATTAGCGTTATTCGTGGTTTAAACTGGCTTTGCTTCCAATCTGCGAAATTGGTGAAATCTGTGGATGAGGGAGGTTTCTGTATTTCTTGACAGGCATCTGCTTTTGCTTATAATCCATAAAAACGTTTGCGGTGTATTGTTTCTATTAAGGAAGGATCGCATGATGCACAAGCTTGCTATTGAAGGCGGCCCAAAGGCTGTTACCAACCAACTCGTCCCCTGGCCGCAGTTCGATGAAAAGGCGATCAAGTCTGTTGAAGCCGTGCTGCGCTCGGGCAAGGTCAACTATTGGACCGGTCGCAAAGGGATGGAGTTCGAGAAGAAATTCGCCGAGTGGCAGGGCAGTCAATACGCCATCAGCGTCGCCACCGGCACCGCCGCCCTGCATGTTTCGCTGGCGGCTTTGGGCATCGGGCCCGGCGACGAGGTGATCGTCCCCAGCTACACGTTCATTGCTACCAGCTTCTCGGTGGTGCAGGCCGGCGCTATCCCGCGCTTTGCCGATGTGAACCTGGAGGATCACTGCCTCAGCGTCGAATCCGCCGAAAAGCTGGTCACTGCGCGCACCAGGGCCGTCATGCCGGTTCACCTGTACGGCAACGTGGCCGACATGGATCAGATCAATGCCTTTGCCAAAAAGCACAACCTGTTGGTCATCGAAGACAACGCTGAGGCCTTCGGCGGAGAGTTCAAGGGCAAAAAGACCGGCGCGCTCGGCCACATCGCCGGCTGTTCCTTCTGTCAGAACAAGACCTTCACCACCGGCGGCGAGGGCGGCATGGTCACTACTGATGATGAAGAACTGGCCTGGAAGGCGCGCAGTTTCCGCGACCACGGCTATGATGTGCAGGCGCGCTTGAGCCTGCTGGAACTGGAACAAAAACTGCCCTACATCCACAACATGGTCGGCTGGAACTACCGCATGACCGAAATGCAATCCGCCATCGGCCTGGCCGAGTTGGAACGCATGGACAACTGGAATATGCCGACGCGCCGCCGCAATGCGCACCTCGTGATTGACCGCCTGGCCAAGCTGCCGCAGATTAAGTTCACCCCCATTGATACCCCTGAACGGCGCAACGGCTGGTTTGTGATGGCCTTCTCGCTCAATATCGAAGACATGACCTGCGACATCCAGCAGTTCACCGCGGCCTGCGTCGCCGAAGGCGCGCCGGTGTGGAAGGTCTTTTGGCCGCAGTGCCATGTGGAAAAGGCCTTCCAGCAGCGCCAGGCTTTTGGCCGCTCGGGCTTCCCCTTCACGTCCAAAGAATACACTGACCCGGCCAGCGCCGACTACACCCACGTGGACGTCCCGAACGCCCGCTGGCACGAAAGCCACACTTTCACCTGCTTCGCTTACCCCTCGTTCACCGAAGAGGATATGGTGCAAATTGGCGACGCGCTGGAGAAGGTGATCCGGGCGTATCGCAAGTGAGGCGCGCCGAAAAAATCACC
The DNA here is from genome assembly GCA_903872065.1 of uncultured Anaerolineales bacterium. GTDB lineage: Bacteria > Chloroflexota > Anaerolineae > Anaerolineales > UBA4823 > CAIQJJ01. The sequence continues at coordinate 2,211 of CAIQJJ010000803.1, forward strand.
ATTCGTGAGGTGGCGGCGCGCGCCGGGGTGTCCGTCAGCACGGTGTCGCGCGTTTTGTCCGGGGCTGAAAGTCCCATCCCGATCGGCGAGGAGACCCGCCAGCGCGTCTTGCAGGCCGCCAAAGACCTGTCCTACCGCCCGCATCCGGGGGCGCGCCTGATGCGCAGCAAGACCTATCCCACGCTTGGCCTGGTGCTGCGCGGGGCGGAAGAGCCTTTTTTGGCGCAGCTTGCGCGCCACATCCGCATCGCCGCCAAAGCCAGCGGCTACGAGACGGCGCTCGCTTACGTCGAGGCCGATTCCGATCCGGCGCTTCGGATCAGCGACTTGATGATGGCCCTGCGCTACTGCGATGGCCTGCTGCTGGCCGGCGACCTGCCGGCGGACGAAGAAGATATCCGCCGCCTGCGCCACATGGGCTGGAACATCCCTGTGGTGTTGGTTTGCGGCGGCGTTCCACTGCTGGGCGAGAGCGCCTCCATCGCCGCCGATAATCACGCCGGCGCCTGGATGGCGTTGGACTATCTCGCCAGCCTGGGGCATCGCGAGATCGCTTTCCTGGGCGGGGGATGCGGCGGGGCGCTGCAGGAGCGTCAAAACGCCTATGCGGAGTTCATGCAGCAGCGTTTTGGCCCGCCCAGGCCGCGCGACATCCAGCCGGCCTCGAACAGCCTGGAGGGGGGACGGCAGGGGATGGCGGCGCTGCTGGCGCTGCCGCAGCCTCCCACGGCGGTCTTTGCCTCCAGCGATCAGGTTGCGATTGGCGCTCTGCAGGCGGCTTTTGAATGCGAGGTGCGCGTCCCGCAAGACGTTTCGCTGATCGGCTTCGATGACATCCCCAACGCCGCGTACACGCCGCCTGGCCTGACCACGATCCGCCAGCCGGTTGACGCTCTCGGCCAGCAAGCGGTGGAACTGCTGGAAGGCTTGATGCGAGGCGAACGCTGTTCAACAGAGGGCGGCCGGCAGATCCGCCTGGCGACCCAGTTAATCATCCGCAAATCGTGCCAGGCGATTGGGTAGAGGTCTGCAACCATTTGATTTTTGGAGGTTGACTTGAAAATAGGTTCCTTGTAGTGGCGACTTCAGTCGCCTGTCCTGCCCGGAACGGCTGAAGCCGTCACTACGAAAGCATCCATTTTCATTCATTGCGGGTGCGGGCGCTTTGGCCCGGCAGCGCGGACTGTTCTCAATCCTGGCGTTTTGGGATAGAATCACAGGACATTGTTGTCTTTAATGTCCACTATCTGGAGACAAGATAATGAAGCATTGGTTCTTGCGATTCATTTCCCGGGGGATTATTGGATGCTTGACTTTGGGCTTGATGGTTGGCGCATGCACCGCCGCGCCGCAGCCCACCGCTACCTCTCAACCGACCGCTGCTGACAAACCTGAAGAGCCAGTCGTGCTGACAATGGGTTCGTGGCGTGTGGAAGACGTAGAGCAGATCGATCGTATCCTGGACAGGTTCCATGAGAAATATCCTTATATCACCGTGCGGTACGATCCCACCTCCGCGCCGGATTACGACGCGGCTTTACTGGCGCAGCTTAAGGCTGGCACTGCGCCAGACCTGTTTTATCTGCGTTCCTATTCAGTGTCCAGGGGTCTCTATGAGCAGGGCTACCTGGCAGTCCTGGATGACCTCCCCGGCTTGAAGGCGAATTTCAGCGCGGCCATGCGCGCCCCCTGGGCTGCGGATGAGGGCCAGTCTTACGGCCTGCCTTTCATTGCCACCTCTCACGGCGTGTACTACAACCAGGATCTATTCGATCAGCTCCACCTCTCGCCTCCCCAGACTTGGGAAGAACTGCTCGTGACCGCGCAGAAGATCAAAGACGCTGGCTACATCCCCTTCGCCAACGCCTCCGGCGACGCCTGGACTATGGCTGAGATCGTCTTCATGAACCTGGCGCCCAATTTCATCGGTGGGCGGGAGGGGCGGATGGCCTATCTGAACGGCACACGCTGTTTCAATGACGCCTCGATGATCAAAGCCTTTCAGGCGGTTAAAGACTTAGCTCCCTTCCTGCCGGAGAACCAATCCGCGCTGACGTATACCGACAGCCAGCAGTTGTTCGTGCAGGGAAAAGCGCTGATGATGCTGGATGGCTCTTGGGATATTCCGTTCTTTGAAAGCTCCAACCCCGGCTTTCGTTGGAGTATCTTTGCCCCGCCGCCCCCCGCCGGGCAGCCGCCCTACATTACCTTCCACCTGGATGCGGGGATGGGCATGAACGCCGCCTCGCACCATCAGGATGAGGCGCGCTTGTTCCTGGAGTGGATGACCAGCGCCGAGTTTGCGGGTTTGTTGGGCAACGAACTGCCGGGCTTTTTCCCCATGCACACCAACCCTCCCGCGCTGCAAAACCAACATGCCAACGCCTTTCTTCAGCTCAACCAGGGCCGCGGGGCCGATGTGCGCTTCCCGTGGGAAAAGCTGCGCGATGGCTCGCCGGATGGCTACACCCTGATCCAGGATGGAGCCGTTGCGGTGGTAAACGGCCGGCAAACCCCTCAAGGCGCCGCCGATGCGCTGCAGAATGGATTGGCGCAGTGGTTTACGCCAGCCCAGGCCTGCCCGAAATGAGGGTTTGCTGTGGGTAATGCTATGGTTAACTTTTTTCGCCGCCGCGTCGGCGCGAAGATCGCTTTGGGCTATATCGTGACTCTGGGGCTGATGATCAGTATTGGCATCCTGGCGGTGGTGCGCCTGGATCGGGTCAGTAACACTGTCTCCAGCCTGACCGGCAACCTGGAAACCGATCAGCAGATCGCCGGGCAGATCGTGCAGCGCAGTTTATCGGCGCGGTATTACGCCGCCCGTTATGTCAGTTCGCACACGCAGGCTGATCTGGA
>CAIQJJ010000804.1 GCA_903872065.1 uncultured Anaerolineales bacterium
CGCCTGCCTGCGGGCAAACCTGGCTTCTCATCAACGGGAAATGCTCTTTGCCATTGCGCCAGGTTCTGACGCCCGCAGGCAGGGATTCAGAATCCAGCATTCCAGCAACCAGGAATCCAGAGTCACGGTGAGAAGGCGCAGCGGAAACCAGTGAGATCGAGCTGGTACGCAGGGTTGTACCAGAGGCGGTTCGACGCACGCACGTGGTTTCCATCGTTGCCCCACGACCCACCCCGCAGCGCACGATACTGGCCTGACGCAGGCCCTGTTGGATTCTTGGGCGGTGAGCTGGCATAATAACCTTCCGCATACCAATCGCGGCACCATTCCCAAACATTGCCGGCCATGTCGGCGCAGCCGTAAGGCGAATCGCCTTGCGGTGAATACTTGCTGACCGGGGTGGTATCTCCGACATTCCACCCAAAATTGCAGCGTTGGGCGTCCGGCGCAGCGTCCCCCCAGGGGTAAATGCGCCCATCCGTCCCGCGGGCCGCCTTTTCCCATTCGGCCTCCGTCGGCAGGCGCAGCGGTTTGCCGGCCGCTTTGCTCGCCCATTCGCAAAAGGCGACTGCGTCATGCCAGGATACCTTCACCACCGGGTGATCCGCCTTGTTCTTAACATCCAGTTTCGCCGCAGATTGGTAATTAGTCGCTTTGATGAAGGCGGCAAACTGCGCCACGGTGATCGGATATTTGCCCATAAAATAGTCGTCCAGGTAAACCTTATGCTGCGGCCTTTCGTCCGAAAAAGCCTGCGAATCTTTTTGGGGATCGCCGCCCATCAGGAACTCGCCGGCCGGCACGCGCCGCAGGTCGAGGAAAACGCCCGGCGCAAGCGTGAGGCGCAGTTCAGCCGGCTGTTGAACTGCCAATAATTGAGCGACATGAGCCTCTCGCTGATCAGGAGCGAGCTTCAGCAAATCCTCCATAATTAAAATGAGCAGGACTGCATTTCCCTCGGTATATTGATGCGCGCCTCTGATCGCGGTTTCAGATAGCTGCAGTCCGCGTTGAGCGAAAAGGGATCGAGTATCGTCAAGGTTTAAGCCTTCGAGAGGCTTCGGGATATTTCTAATTTCGAGAAACTCAACCGGCGGGAGTGCGGAAATGATTAACGAACAGCCGCCCTGCTTGGCCTGCCCATGCAGCAGCTTGACATACCGGCTGATCTGTGGGTTTTCGGCAATATTCTGACAGTCATCCAGCCAGATCAAATATTCCTGGCGGCGCATGTCTTGCAGCGCATATTGAAATATCTCTTCGAGGGGAGGCGCAGATTTCTCAGGCTTTTGGGCGCTCTGCAGCCTTCGCCAGGCAGTTTCCTGACCTTGCCAGAACAAAAAACCGGCCAGGTTGCGCACAAAAGCCGCCTCGTTAGATGATCTCGGAAACTGGTACCAAAAGGTTCTTTCCGGCGCAGCAAATTCTTGCGCCAGTTGTGAGGCCAGGGCGGTTTTGCCGACCCCAGGCGCGCCGGTAATGACGGCAAGGTGTTCCATTGTTAGCGCCGTGCGATAGGCCGTTAACTCCCTTTCACGCCCAACAAAAGCATTGATTACGGGGGGTAAGTTTGGTTCCGGCGGAGGGGCAATCGTGATGGTTTGCATCCTCTCCTGAAAAGAATCGAGTTCCTCCAGTTCGACGATCACAGCCTGCGCCCAATCCTCCTCGCCGCCCATTTTTCCCACCCGCTTTTCCGCGTTGACGCGCCACTGGCGCGCCTGGAGAGGGTCAAGGAAATTGAGCGCCGTCAAGCGTTGGGCGTTTTCCAGGCGCCGGTTATCTCCCCAGGCCGCCTTCCCTTTGGTATAGCTCCAGAGTAATGCAGCAACTTCTCTCAGGCGCTCCGCGCCGTAAACGATCCAGAGTCTTTCCAAAAGGGCCAGGCGGACATCGGGATCCATTTCGTACAGGTTGCCGTTCAATTCAACGCACAGATTTGAGAACAATAAATCCTGTTCAGCCGCGTAAGGGAGTTCTTCCGCTTCGCGAAGGCCTTGGTTGAAAAAATTGATGCGCAATAAATGCACAAATTCCGCTGTCAAAAGCACAGGCAGGGCGGCATGACAGGCCAGGCCTAACGTCACTTGAGCTTGCTGCGCCGCGCTGCCAGGGCCGGCGCGGCGTTCAATCCTTTGCCGCACATCAAATTCAAATTCTCTGAGACGGCGCTGCGCACGCCGGCGAGCCTCCTCTCC
>CAIQJJ010000805.1 GCA_903872065.1 uncultured Anaerolineales bacterium
CGGGAACTTACAAGCCCACCGCTGGCGCGGATCGTACAATCGCCTTCCAACTCAAGAACGGCGTGGCGCTCTACGGCGGCTTCAGCGGGGACGAAACGGCCCGCGCCGATCGCCACAGCGATCGGTATGCTGCGACCATCCTCAGCGGCGACCTGAACGGCGACGATGGAGATGCCTTTGCCAACCGCGGCGAAAACAGCTACCACGTGGTGATCGGCGCAACCGGCGCCACGCTGGATGGCTTCGCCATTCAAGGCGGCAACGCCAATGGGTCTGCTTCTAATGATCAAAGCGGCGGCGGGATGGACAACAACAGCAGCAGCCCGACGGTGGCGAACGTCACCTTCAGCGGCAACCAGGCGATCGTCGGCGGCGGGATGTTCAACTATAGCAGCAGTCCGACGGTGACGAACGTCGCCTTCAGCGGCAACCAGGCGTACTATGGCGGCGGGATGCACAACCGGAGCGGCAGCAGCCCGACGGTGATGAACGTCACCTTTAGCGGCAACCAGGCAACCTACGGCGGCGGCGGGATGTACAACGACAACAGCAGCCCGACGGTGACGAACGCCGCCTTCAGCGGAAACGGGGCGACCGACAGGGGTGGCGGGATGTGCAACAAAAACAGCAGCCCGACGGTGACGAACGTCACCTTCAGCGGCAACGGGGCAAACTCCGGCGGCGGGATGTATAACTTGTCCAGCAGCCCGACGTTGAAGAATGTCATTCTGTCCAATTCCACCCGCGGTGGGGATTGTGTGTTGGACGGCTCTTCGTTGGGCGCCGCTTCCGCCAACAACCTGGTTGAAGACGTTTCCAATGCCTGCGGCTTGAAGAATGGCGTCAATGGCAACATCGTCGCAGACCCGTTGTTCGTGGACGCCGATGGGCCGGATAATCTCGGCGGCACTGCCGATGATGATTTGCGCCTGGACTTTGGTTCGCCCGCCATAGACGCCGGAACCAATGCCGGCTGCCCGGCCGCGGACCTGGATGGCCTGTCGCGCCCCGGCGATGGCAACGGCGACACCATCGCCGTCTGCGATATGGGCGCCTATGAAGGCGGGCAAATGATCTGCGGTGTGAGCGTTGGCGGCGAATATTCCTTCCCCACTCAGTCCGGCGTCGTCATCCAGGTAACCACGCTTGGGCCCAACCTGGGCTGCCTGTATGTGGATGAGATGGAAATCAATCACCCGGCTGCGACCAGCGGCTTGAAAACCGGGCGCTATTGGCGGATCCGCGGCCTGCAAAGCAACAAGAGCACCCCCGCCACGGAATTCATCGTCACCCTGACCCTGCCGGCGTTCTTCACGCCGGATGCGTATGACAAAGTCTGCCACTATACTGGCAGCGGCCAGGTGTGGGACTGCGCGGTGAGCAGCTTCGGCGCCGCAAGCGTCGTCCGCGCCGGCGTGAGCAGCTTCTCCGATTGGGCTGTGGGCAACGACGTTGGGCCGACGAGGGTGAGTTTGCGGGCTTTATCCGCCTCCGCCCTGAGGCGCTCGCCGTGGGTCGGGCTGATCGCCGCGTTGGGCCTGGCGGCGCTGGCAACGATCCTGCTCCGCAAGGCGCGTAGCAGTGGAGCGCATCGAGACCCTAAAGGTCTCCAAGACCTTTAGGGTCTGGAGGGGCTTGCCGATTGTAGAAAACCGCTTCTGGAGAAAACGTCCGACCACGTACTCATACTTGTCCGCCGAGATATTGCTTGGGACGGAATGGTCGGATTGGAAAATCATGCCGCCGCCCCTGGCGGCTGATTTATCCACAGATTCCGCTGAGTTCACAGATTGGGAGCAAAGCCAGCTTAAAACCACGAATAACGCTAATCTGCACGAATTTGTTTTCTTGTCCGTGAAAATTAAAAGGGCTTTTCCCCAACCCGTTACGGTCTCAGCCTGCAGATAGACCTAACGCTGCAAAAAGGTTTATAATTGGTTTGTGCTTAATCTGCGCCCACCCGTGTATATCGTTTGGAGCAAGGATCAGATTGACTTGTCTGATCCCTTTCAACGTTCCTGGTACATCCAGCAAGTGCTGACACACGGCCGGGCGGAGGATATTCGCGCCTTGAACCTGGACGAAATTGCTGCTGTTTTGGACGACATCCTTCTGCCTGAAGATGTGCGCAGCCTGTGGCAGTGTTTCTTGGAGCGTCGCCATGCTGAAGGGTAATGGCATTCTCTCTGATTTTCAAAAGACCTTTTTGCGGCTTTTCGCCAGCCTGCCCGATCAGGAGCGGTTTTACCTCACCGGCGGGACGGCCCTTGCAGAATATTACCTGGGACACCGGTTGTCATACGATCTAGACTTGTTCACCAGTGATGCAGATTTGATTGTCCCATTTTCTTATCGCGTTGAAGAGGCTGGTAAATCTGCTGGTCTGGGGGTTAACATTGTACGCCGTTTTGCAAGCTTTGTCGAATTTCAGATCAACCAGGGGGAAGATCGGCTTAAAATTGACCTGGCGCTCGATTCACCTTTCCGCCTTGCTCCTGTTGAACTATGCGATGCCGGAGTGATGGTGAATGATTTCCAAGATATCCAGGCCGATAAAACGCTGGCTTTCTTTGGCCGGGCTGAACCGCGCGATGCGATCGACCTTTACTTTCTATTGCAAAGAACCAAATTTGATGACCTGGCGGAACTGGCCCGGCAAAAAGACACCGGCTTTGATCTGTACTGGTTCGCCGTGGCCCTGAACCGCACAACCAAATTCCCGGATGAGATCGACCGTTGGCCGGTTAAGATGCTGACAATCTGCGATCCAGTTGACTTGAAGCGCTCGTTTCAGGCCCTGGCGATGCGAATTATGGCCCAGCAAACTGGTAAGGGCAATGGCGTGGCCTGATGTTTCGGATTCAACGCGACCAGCGGCGGGCTTCCAGTTCGCGGCAGTGCGAATCCAAAAAGATGCGTACACTTTAGTTTCCGCTAAGGTTGATAGGCCAAAACACCGGAAATCGCTTCCGGTCAGATCGAACCTTACAAAATACA
>CAIQJJ010000806.1 GCA_903872065.1 uncultured Anaerolineales bacterium
TCTCGGCGCTCATCAAACGGTTCTCGGCCTGGCGATTCCAGCGCTTGACGCCCGAATGCGCCGCGTAGCAGCCGCTGGCATGATGCTGCAAATCGTCATGCACCACCGGCAGGGAAAACTGCTTTGCCCTGGCCTCGGCAAAGAAAGCAGCCGGCGTGCTGAAGACCAGTTCGGGGAAATCCGGCTGTTCCTGCAGGCGGCGCAGGCTCTCAATGTTCTCTTTGGTTGGCCCCCCGCCGTGATTCCCCACGCCGTAGAAGAACATGCCCAGGTCGAGCGGCGGCTGGAACTCGCCGGCCGTCAAACGGACGGCGTTTTCCATCTCGGAGCCCCAGGTGGCGTAGGAGAAGGGGATGCGAAAGGCCAGCACGCGCGAGCCGTCATCCGCTTCCCACCAGAAGAGGCGGCCGGGCAGGCCCTTCTCGGAGGGGCCGGGGCGCATGAAGACGTAATTCGACAGCCCGCTCTTAAGCAAAATTTGGGGCAGCATGCCGTTGTGGCCGAAGCTGTCCACGTTGTAGCCGACCGTCGCCATGACGCCGAACTTCTCCTGGAAGTAGCGCTGCCCAACCAGGGCCTGGCGCACGAACGACTCGCCGCAGGGGATATTGCAATCGGGCTGAATCCACCAGCCGCCGACCAATCCCCAGCGCCCCTCGCGGACGCGCTGTTGAATTTCGCGGAACATGGCGGGATCGCTTTGCTCGATCCATTCGTAATAAGCGGCGGAACTGGCGACGAAGATAAAAGGCCGCTCATCGTCGTATTCTTGCATGCGGTCAAGCGCAGAGCGGAAGGTGGCCTTGGCCTCGTGAAAGCCCTCCGTCCAGGGCCAGAGCCAGACGGGGTCGAGGTGGGCGTTGCCGATGAGGTGCAGTTTTGGTTTGGAGGACATAAGAGCCTTTCAAGGGAAAGTGGGGAGTGGAGAGTGGGAAGGAGATCAGGCGCGGCAGAGGAGCATGCCCTGGCCGGGGGCGAGCCAGTTGTCTTCGCTGCCGGTGGGGTGCGTCTCGCCGGTGTAGGGGCTGACGCGGCGCATACCGCCGCCGCCCTTCCACTGCATGGTGAACTGGATTGAATGTTGGAAGTCTTTGTTGACCACCATCACATAAGGCTGCTCCTGCGGCCCGGCGAACTCGCCAACGACCAACGACCCGCCGCTGATCGTCTCCAGCAGACGGCTGGTCTCCATGCCCACGCAGCCGCGCGGGATCTCCGGCGTGTGGAAGACGTTGAGGCTGCGCAGTTGCAGGTAGGTGGGCCCCAGGCGGTGAAGCTGCATGTTCACGTTGCGCAGCATATCCCAGGTGGGGGTTTTCTCGCCAAACTGGTCAACCGGGGCCAGGCGGTAGTTGCCCACATTGGGCGCAAAATAGGTGAAGTAGCTGATGCCGCGCGCCCCGTAGGCCAGGGTGGTATAGGCCTGGAAGCGCAGGCCGGCCGGCGAGGGTTCGGCATAGGTGAAGTGGGCGTTGGAAAGGACGATGTTCCAAAAGGGGATCGAATGGCGCAGGGCAGCGGCGCGGATGGTCTCCAGGTTCTCAAAGTAGCTGTCGCGCAGCAGCCCACCTTCCATCAAGGCGTAATGGTCGTAGCTCAACACCGGCGGCTTGACCGTCGCCAGGTACGATTCGACGTACTCTTCGTACGTGGCAGCGCCCATTTGCTGCGGGGTGGCGTAGTTGGGGAAGAGGTTGAGATAGGGTAGGGCGGCGGGGTCGGCGCGCTGAAAGGCGCGGGCCCAACGCGCCAGGCCGGCGAAGACTGTAGCGGCGGGTTCATCGCGCAGGTAGTAGCCGAAGAGGGCCGGGTGGCCTTTGGCGCGAGCGGTAAGGGCTGCGGCCTGAGCGTCAATCTCGGCCTGGTCGAGGGCGGTGGCGGCGTCGCTGGCGTGCGTGGCGTTGTCGAAGACGATGGCTTGCAGGCCGGCCGCGGCGACCGCGTCCAGTTCGTCCGCGCGGACAAAGCCGGCCAGGTTAAAGCCGCAGCGTTTGAGATCGGCCAGGGTCGCCGGTTCGCCCGGCGTCCAGCCCCAGGCGAGGATGGCGAATTCTTGGGGTTTGAGAAAAGCAGGTTGTTCTGTCATGGATGCCTCCGTAGGAAATTTTCTCCGATTCTACCCCCGCAAGGCAAAGCCGGCGGAGGGAGTTTGGGAATTGGTCTTCGCGAGCGTATCACGCCGGGGAAAATTTAACCGCTAAGCCGCCAAGAACGCCAAGTTTTTAAGCATCACCTACGGCTGCCTATCGAAGGACGGTCGGAGGGGAGTCGGAGGGGTAGAAGCGCTTCGACAAGCTCAGCGCGCCTGTAGGGTAGGCATCCTGAGCTTGTCGAAGGATGGCTGGGAGGGAAGAGGCGCTTCGACAAGCTCAGCGCGCCTGTCGAGGTAGGCATGCAGGCATCCTGAGCCTGTCGAAGGATGATCGAAGGATTGCCGGGAGGGAAGAGGCGCTTCGACAGGCTCACGCTTCGACAGGCTCAGCGCGCCTACCGGCTGGCCGCCGGTTAGAAACCGGCGGTTGATACGGGAAACCCACCAAAGGTGGGTTAGTGGTTGGGCCGCGCTTTATTCCGCCATGCCTAAAATTAACACCGGAATGTCAATATCGGCCACGCCGCGATGTTCCAAGTCCCAAACGAACTGCTCAAAATAAGAGACGCCGGTTGACATTTCATCGGCAAATGCTTTGATTGGGACAATCTCGATGCCGGCATCAATCACCCCCATGTTGTGAAAGATGGTCATCTTGGCGCAGACGTTATAGACCATGAAGGCGTATTTGCCAAACTGCACTTCAATGCCCAGGCGATTTTTCACAAAATCCATCTCGCGAAACGCGCCCTTCGACAGGAGCGGCGGGGTATAGCCTGGCGCGTAGTATTGGCTTGGGTACTCACACATCTCTTTGTGCTTTTGCCACCGCCGCGCTTCAAACTCAGCCTTAAAAGGCAATACCGCATAACTTGCTATGAACTGTTGGGGTAGAGATTGGCCCAACGCTGCTCCCCGCGTTTGAGTTGGGATCGCGATTGTTTTCCAGAA
>CAIQJJ010000807.1 GCA_903872065.1 uncultured Anaerolineales bacterium
GGTGCAAGGGGCGCTGACCGGGCCATTGACCAAACGCTTTGGCGAGGTCGTGGTCATTCGCATGGCCATGCTGTGTACGGCAATCGGCTTTCTCATTTTGATTGTGCCCAACAGCGACCTGGGCATCTACCTGGCGACGGGCTATTTTGTTTTGAGCAACGCCATGATCAACCCGGCCGTGGCCTCATTGGTCTCGAAACAGACGCAAAGCGGGCATGGCGCGATGATGGGGATTAACAATTCTTTCTTGAGCCTGGGGCGGATTGTCGGCCCACTGTGGGCGGGATCGATGTTCGACATTGGCATCAACCTGCCCTACCTGAGCGGGGCGCTGATCATGTTCGTCGGCTTCATCATCAGCATGGCCTGGTTGGGTAAGTTTATTGCGAAGGATCAAGTGCAAGAGGCGGCGAGGACAGGCTGAGGGGGTTATAATTGGTTTAGTGTTTTGCACAAGAATTGATCAAAATATGCCCCACTTAACTTTCCAATGGCTGACGCCTTCTGCAGTGCGGATCACCCACCTCCTGGCGGAGGGAAATGCGCCGGCCGAACGCGCCTGGGTGAAAGATGTGCTGCTGCCGCAGGCGAGGGTGGAAGACGGCGCGGCGCGCTTCACAATCGAGGCTGAATCCGGGCGGGCGCGGGCGCGCGGCCCGCAAGGCCAGGTCTTCTTTGAGGAGGCCAGCCCGGCCAGGTTGAATCTGCGCCGCAGCCGCTTTTTCGCTGACCTGGACATTCCCAAAACGGAACTGCGCTTCGGGCGGCGGCAGGTGGAAGCCGGGGTGCAGTTGGCGCTCAAGACAGAACCAGACGAGCTATTTTATGGCTGGGGCGAACGCTTCGAGGCTTTCAGCCGCCGCCAGGGCGACCTGCTGCTGCGTATTCGCGACGCCATCTCGCTTCTGCAAGGAAGCGGCCATTCTTATTCAGCCATCCCGTTTTTTATCAGTTCGCGCGGCTATGGCTTCTTTTTACTCAACAGCCATGCCAGCCGCTGGCAGACTGACGCCAAAAACAGCGCATTGCACATTGAGGCGGAGGGGCCGAGCGCGGAGTATATTCTCATCTATGGGCCGGCCTATAAGGATATTCTCTCCACTTACACCGCTCTAACCGGCCGTCCGCCGCTGATTCCGCTGTGGGGCTTTGGCTTGTGGGTGACGGGCTACCCACAGGAAAACCAGGCCGCAGTGCTAAACCTGGCGCAAAAACACCGCAAGCGCAATATTCCCCTGGACGCGGTCATCCTGGATTATCACTGGGAGGAAGCTTTTCACAACTTCCACTGGCGCAAGATGCTCATCCCCAAACCAGATTCGCTGATCGCCGGCCTGGGGATGCTCGGCGTGCGCCTGGGGTTGATCCTGACCCCGTTCTTGAACGCCCGCCGCAGGCCGTGGCAAAAGTGGCTGCTGAATAAACTGGCGCACAACCTGCCGCGCGGGGCGGAAAACAGCGACGAGCGCGCCTTGCCCGAATATGAACAGGCGCGCGCCAAAGGCTACCTGGCGCATGAGAATGCCCGCTGGTGGTTTGGCGCAGGCGGGATGCTCGATTTTACCAACCCGGCGGCGGTGGACTGGTGGAACAACAAACTGCGTCCGCTCTATGAACAGGGTGTGGCCTTCGTCAAGAACGACGATGGCGAATATCTGCCGGAGGACGCGCACAGCGCCAGCGGGATGGATGGCAAGGAATATCACAATCTGTATGGCTTTTATTATGGCAAGGGGCTGTACGAGTTTCACCAGGCTCAACC
>CAIQJJ010000808.1 GCA_903872065.1 uncultured Anaerolineales bacterium
GAAAAATTTGGCTGGATGGACAAAGAAGCCCAAAAGCCCATCCAGGACGATACCATTTTCATCATCGCTTCGATGACCAAGCCGATCACGGCGCTGGCGACGATGATGTTATATGAAGAAGGCCACTTCCACCTGAATACGCCGATCGCCAAATTCATCCCCGCCTTCAAGGAGACCAAAGTCTGCGCCGGCGTCGCCGAGGACGGACAGTTGATCCTGGCCGACCTGGCGCGCCCGGTCACGTTCCGCCACCTGTTCACACACACCGCCGGCCTGAGCTACGGCTGGAATGAGAAGGATGCGGTGGATCGCGAATACCGCAAGGTGCAGCAGCGCTACGAACAAGAGCAGCGCCCGATGACCCTGGCGGATTTCGCGGCGGGCATCGCCCAACTGCCGCTGGCCTTTCAACCGGGGAGCAAGTGGCGCTACAGCATGAGCATTGACCTGCTGGGCGGCCTGGTGCAGATCATCTCCGGCCTGCCCTTCGAGCAGTTCCTGGCCGAGCGCATCTTCAAACCGCTCGGCATGAACGACACGGCCTTTTATGTCCCGGCCGAAAAGATGGGGCGCGCTGCGGCGGTGTACGGCCATCCCGACCCGACCAAAGGGCTGGAGCGCCTGAACCACATCCGCCCGGCGAGCGAACCGCCGCCTTTCCCCTCGCCAGGCGGCGGACTGGTCTCGACCATCTCCGATTACGCCCGCTTCTGCCAGATGTTGGTCAACGGCGGGGAACTGGACGGCGTGCGCCTGCTCAGCCCCAAGACGGTCGAACTGTTCAGCCTCAACCACACGCCGGCCGAGGCGCTGCCTTATGGCTTCGCCGAAAATGACCTGTACCACGCCGGCTATGGCTACAGCCTGGGGACGCGCGTCTTGATGGACGTCTCGCAGACGGGGCTGGCCGGTTCGGTGGGCGAGTTCGGCTGGGACGGGGCCTTCGCCACCTATTTCTGGGTCGATCCCAAAGAGGCGTTGTACGGGTTGATGATGCTGCAGCACGCTCCAAACGCCTATTTCCCGATCCACCAACAGTTCAAACAGTTGGTGTATCAGTCAATACTCAGGTGATATACTTAACCTATGGAAAACACTCTTCAAGTTCATGGCCGGGGAACAATCACTTTACCCGCCGCGCTGCGGGAGAAATATGGCATTGAGAATGGCACCATTTTGCGCCTGGTTGATCTGGATGGGCTGTTTGTCCTGACCCCTATGGCGACGATTGTTCCGCAACTGGCGCAAGAAATTGAACAAATGCGCCTGGAAATGGGCTTGTCTACTGAGGAACTGCTGCTGAACTTGCGCGAACAACGGGCGCGTTATCATCAAGAGAAATTACTATCCCAACAATAAGAAAGGATTTTCTTATGTCTTTAAAAATTGCTATGATCGGCGCGGGGTCAATCGGCTTCACCCGCCGCTTAATCCTCGATATCCTGTCGGTGCCGGAACTGACCGACACGACCTTTGCCCTGATGGACATTTCGGCGCGCAACCTGGAGATGGTCGCCCAATTGTGCCAGCGTGACATCCAGGCCAACGGCCTGCCGGCGCAGGTGGTCACCACCACCGATCAGCGCCAGGCGATCACCGACGCCGATTACATCATCTGCATGATCCGGCACGGCGGATTGGCCGGCTTCCAGTTGGACATTGACATCCCGCTCAAGTACGGCGTGGATCAGTGCGTGGGCGATACGATCTGCGCCGGCGGCATTATGTACGCGCAGCGCCACATCCCGGTGCTGCTGGAGATCTGCAAAGACATCCGCGAAGTGGCTAAACCGGACGCCCTGTTCTTGAATTACTCCAATCCGATGGCGATGAACACGTGGGCGTGCAACCAATACGGCGGCGTGCGCATGTTGGGGCTGTGCCACGGGGTGCAGGGGGCGCACTGGCAGATCGCCAACTGCGTCGAGATGTGGGCCAGGGAGCAGGGCTTGATCGGGCCAGAGGAGAAGATCCACCGCAAAGAGGTGGATGTGATCGCCGCCGGGCTCAATCATCAGACCTGGTTCGTCAAGGTCCACTGGCGCGGCCACGACATGATCCCGCTGCTGCCAGACTTGTTCGCCCGCCACCCGGAGTACAAGACGACGGAGAAGGTGCGGATTGATGTGCTGCAGCGCTTCGGCTACTACTCCACCGAGAGCAACGGCCACCTGAGCGAGTACCTGCCCTGGTACCGCAAGCGCGCGGACGAAATCCTGCAGTGGATCGATCTCTCGTCATGGATCAACGGCGAGACGGGCGGCTATCTGCGCGTCTGCACC
>CAIQJJ010000809.1 GCA_903872065.1 uncultured Anaerolineales bacterium
CCTGTCGAAGGACGGTGTTCTGTACCGCGGCGGTGTTCTGTACCGCTCCCCACTGCCCACTGCCCACTGCCCACTGCGGTGATCGGGCGATCTTTGCCCGCCTGTACCGCATCCCACTTTCTTCTCATCCTCCCCTCCGCCCTCTTCGGCGTTTACTTCAGCCTGCTCCTCGCCTACGGCTTTGTCATTCAAGGCGATTACGCTTTGGCCTGGCAGATGCAGCGCCAGTTTTGGACGCAGCTTACCCCCTTGATCGGCGACGCCGGCGACGGAACACTGATCCTGGTCGAGCCTTCCGTCCCCCGCGCCACCGGGCAGATTGGCGTCATTACCTGGAATACCCCGCGCGTGCTGGAACAGTTGTATGAATTCCCGTCCACCTGGCAGCAAATGCCGCGCGTCTACCGCCTGGAGCCGGGCTGGGAGCAGACCCTGGCCGCCTCGGATGGGCAGCCATTGCAATTGCAAATTAACGACCAAAATTCATTCGTACCTGAAACCATGTTTGTCACCCTGTCAAGCACACAGGTCATTTTCCTCGAAACGGGCGAGAAGGGTCTGTCCAGGCGCACCGCCCCCCTGTCCCTCCATGGCCAGGACTACCCCCTTCAACAGCCCACAGTTTCCGGGCCTCCTCCATATCCATCCACCCCCTTATATACCTGGCTTGTCATTCCCTAACCTTCCCGCCCAGGCCTCCTGAGGCCTCCTGAGTTTGTCGAAGGCCTGAGGTATCCCGAGCTTGTCGAAGGCCTGAGGCATCCTGAGCTTGTCGAAGGACGGTGGTCTGTACCGCTTCCCACTTTCCACTCCCTACTGCTTACTGCCTATTCCCCTATGTCCAAAATCGTTGCCCTTGTCCCCATGCGTCACCATTCCCAGCGCGTCCCTGGGAAGAACTATCGTCCTCTTGCCGGCAAGCCGCTTTTTCACCACATCATCGAGACCCTGCTTGCCTGTCCTGAGATCAATGAGATCGTCGTAGATACCGACAGCCGGCCGGTAATCGAGGGTCTGCAAACGCATTTTCCCTCCGTGCGCGTCCTGGAGCGTCCCGAGCATTTGCGCGCGGATGCAACCCCCATGAACGAAATCCTCGCCTACGATACCGGGCAGGTCCCCGCCGATTTTTATCTGCAAACGCATACCACCAATCCCCTGCTGCGGTCAAACACTATTTCGCGCGGTCTGCAAAAATTCCTGGCTTCCTACCCGGCGTATGACTCTCTCTTTTCAGTAACCCGCCTGCAAACGCGTTTGTGGGATCAGTTGGGCCGCGCCATCAACCATAACCCGGCGATCTTGCTGCAAACGCAGGATTTGCCCCCCCGTCTACGAAGAAAATTCCTGTTTGTACCTGTTCACTCGTCAGACCTTGATGACGCGCCGCAACCGCCTGGGCGACCGCCCGATGATGTTGGAAATTGACGCCGCGGAAGCCTGGGATATTGACGAGGAACTGGATTTCAAAGTTGTCGCATTTCTCATGTCGGCAGAAAGTGGGAAGTGAGAAGTGGAAAGTGGGAAGTAAGGGGCGGTACAGACCACCGCTTCGGTACAAACCACCACTGCGAGAACCTGAGGCATCCTGAGCTTGTCGAAAGATTGTCGAAGGTGGAGAGCAGTAAAGGCGGGCAAAGACCGCGTGATCCATTATTGCGTTTTCTCACCCCCCCCTTACATCCCATTTTTTTGCTTATCCTTCTTTCCATTCTCCACTCCCCACTTCCCACTTCTTACCCCCCCCACTTACCTATGTCCCTTACCATCCTCCTCTCTGCTCCCTATCTTATCCCCTATCTTGACCGTTTCATCCCTTTGCTCGAAAGCCACCACTTGAGCGTCGTCGTCCCCGAAGTGCACGAACGCCTGGAAGAAGATCAAATTTTGCAGTATGCCGGCCAGTTTGATGGCGCTATCTGCGGAGATGATCGCTATACTGCCCGCGTCTTGCAGGCTTGCGCCCCGCGCCTCAAGATCATCTCCAAATGGGGCACTGGCATCGATTCGATTGACTCCGCTGCTGCCGCCCGGCTGGGGATTCGCGTCACCCGCACCCCCAATGCCTTCACTTTGCCAGTTGCGGATACCGTCCTGGGCTATCTCTTGGCCTTTGCCCGCCGCCAACCCTGGATGGATCGCGCCATGAAGGCCGGCCAGTGGCAAAAAATCCCTGGCCGCTCTTTAAGTGAGTGCACCCTGGGCGTGATTGGCGTCGGGAATATTGGCAAGGCGATCATGCGCCGCGCCGCCGCTTTTGGCATGAAACTGCTCGGTACAGATATTGCCCTCGTAGATCACGTCTTCCTGGCTGAATATGGCGTCGTGATGACTGACCTGAACACCTTGCTGCAGCAGGCTGATTTTGTCAGTCTCAACTGCGACCTCAACCCCACCAGCTACCACCTGATCAACGCCCAAACCCTGCGTTGGATGAAACCCACCGCCGTTCTCATCAACACCGCCCGCGGCCCCGTCGTCCATGAACCGGACTTGATCGCCGCCCTGCAAAGCGGGCAGATCGCCGGGGCGGCGCTCGATGTCTTTGAGGTGGAGCCTCTGCCGCTGGACAGCCCTCTCTTGCAACTGGACAACGTCCTTCTCGCCGCCCATAATGCCAACTCCAGCCCGGCTGCCTGGGAGCGCGTCCATCAAAACACAATCAAGAATTTGCTCGAAGGCCTGACCGACTTAGCGCAGGCATCCTAAGGCGGTGGTCTTTACCCGCAGGCATCCTGAGGCATCCTGAGCTTGTCGAAGGATGTCGAAGGATTGTCGAAGGACGGTGATTGGGCGATCTTTGCCCGCTTGCACCGCTGTCTACCACTATCTCCTTACTACCTACTGCCTGCTGCCCACTGCCTCCTCCCCAAAAGGAACATAACATGATCAACACCGTTGAGCATACCTGCGAGCATACCTGCTTAATTACCGGCGCCGGCGGCGGGATCGGGCGCGCCACGGTCAAATTATTCGCGCAGCGCGGCTGGCGCGTCATTGGCGTAGATCGCGCCCCGTTTGGAGAGCCTTTCCCCCCCAATGGCCTTTTCATCCAGGCGGATATCTCCATCGGTGAAAACCTCGAAGCCATCTTCCTCGCCGCGCAGTCCTTCACCTCTTCCCTGGAGGCGCTGGTCAACAACGCCGCCATCCAAATTGCCCGCCCTCTCCTGCAGACCACGGTCGAAGAATGGGATGCCGTCATGGCCTCCAACCTGCGCTCCGTTTTCCTGGGCGTTAAGCTGGCCCATCCCTTGCTGAAGGCCGGCCGCGGCGGAGCCATCGTGAACGTTTCCTCCGTTCACGCCATCGCCACCTCGATCAACATTGCCTCCTACGCCGCCAGCAAGGGCGGCTTGTTGGCGCTCACCCGCGCCATGGCGATTGAATTCGCCCCGGACAATATCCGCGTCAACGCCATCCTGCCCGGCGCGGTGGATACTCCTATGCTGCGCGCCAGCATGAGCCGCGGCCTCTCTGGCGATGGGGTGCAGGAGCGATTGGACAACCTGGCCCGCAAAACCGTCAATGGACGCATTGGTCGCCCTGAAGATATCGCTCACGCGATTTACTTTTTGGCCGATGAAGAGCAGTCTGCGTTTATGACCGGCCAGGCCTTAGTGGTGGATGGCGGCGCAACCGCCCGCCTCAGCACAGAATAATTCTCCAGCGGCGGCCTTTCTCACTTTCCACTCCCCACTCCCCACTCCCCACTCGCCCCTTTCTACTGCCTACTCCCCACTTTTCTATGAACCGTCAAACCCTCAAAAAAATTATCCCCTCCACCCTCTGGCAGCCGGCCTCAGCCGCGTATTGGAATTGGCGCAACCGCGGCCGGCATGTCTGGGCGCAAAAAGTTGGCGGAGCCTGGGCCGACAATGTCCGTCGCCTGGAAGGCTATCGTGACATTTACCGCGGCAAGCGCTGTTTCGTCATCGGGAATGGCCCTTCCCTGCGCCAGATGGATTTGCGCCCGCTGCAAAACCATTACACCTTTGGCCTGAATCGCATTTACCTGGCTTTCCCGGCCTGGGGTTTTACCACTACCTGGCTTGTCTCCGTCAATGACCTGGTGCTGGAACAATCCGCGGCTGAGATGCAGGCCCTGGCCTTGCCCAAGTTTCTCACCTGGCGCGCCCGTTCCTGGTTTCGCGCCGATGAACGCGCCCTCTTTTTGGATACAGATTTTACCGGCGCGGAGAATTTCTCCGGCGACGCCACGAAGCGGCTCTTTGAAGGCTTTACTGTCACTTATGTCGCCCTGCAACTGGCCTTTTTTATGGGCTTTGAAGAGATCATCCTGATCGGTGTAGATCACAACTTCGTCACGCAGGGCCAGCCCAACCAGGCGATTGTTTCACAGGGCGACGATCCCAACCATTTTGCCCCCAATTATTTTGGAGCAGGTTTCAAATGGCAGCTTCCTGACCTTGCCGGCTCTGAGCGCGCCTACACACTTGCCCGGCAGGCTTATGCCCAGGCTGGCCGCCGCGTTCTCGACGCCACCGTCGGAGGAAAGTTGACCATTTTCCCGAAGGTTGATTATTGCACGGTGGTTTAGCCTTTACGGTGACTTAGACCGTGCGGTGACTTAGACCGTACTCTCTTGTATGCGATTTCTGCACCGGCTGATTTTCATTGCCAGCCTGATCGCTCTAAGCAGCGAGATTCTCAGCCTGTTTCAGGCGTTGAATCGTCTCACAGTCGCCCTCTTCTGGGCCGCTTTGCTTGCAGGGCTTTTTCTTTGGCGCGGCGGTGGTCTGTACCGCGGCGTGCGCCGGCGTTCAGTGATGCAATCCCCCTCCGAGTCTGCCCCCTCTCCGTTGTGCTTTGGTCAACGAACATCGCTGTTCTTCGCGATGGGGAGGGTCGGGGTGGGGTTACTCCTCTCTGTCGTCTTCTACGTCCTTATCCTACTCCTCATCGCCCTGCTCTCTCCGCCCAACACCAACGACTCGCTGCAATATCACCTCAGCCGCGTCGCCCATTGGGCGCAGCAAGGCTCACTTGACTATTATCCTACCCCTATCGATCGCCAATTGTGGATGCCCCCCTGGGCCGAGCTGGCCGTGCTGCAGCTTTATTTGCTTGCTGGCGGCGACTGGCTGGCGAATACCGTCCAATGGGCTTGCATGCTTTCTTCCCTCGTAATTGGCGCCTTCCTCGCCAGGCAGTTGGGAGCGAGTCGCGCTGGGCAAATCTTCACCATCGTTTGCATCGTCACCCTTCCCATGGGTATCTTGCAAGCGACCAGCACCCAGACCGATTATGCCACCGCTCTGTGGCTGTTGATTCTTGCTTGCTTTGCTGTCATTGCTCATCAGCGGTGTTTAAGCCGCCTGGAATGGTTGTCGCTTAGCGTCGCGGTTGGCTTAGGCGCCTTAACCAAGGGCAGTTATTATCCTTTTGCCCTGCCTTTGTTGGCCTGGCTGCTGATCTCCACCTTAAGACAGAATGCGTCCGCCGCGCTGCAGACCACTACTTCTGTTCCCCCTTTCATTTCTCGTCAGCGGTGGTCTTTACCGCACTCTCTCCTACCCACCCTGAGCGCGGCATCCTTCGGCTTTCTCATTGTCCTGATCCTCAACCTCGGCGTGTGGACGCGCAACTTCCGCGCCTATGGCTCTCCATTGGGGCCTTTTAATTCTATCGCCAACGAGAAATTTGGCCCCAGCGTCCTGGTTTCCAATTTGCTGCGCAACTCCACCCTGCACCTGGCAACCCCCTACGGCGTGATCAACGGGCCGATCCGCCAGTTGGTCGAAGGGACTTTATGGCTTATTGGAGAGGACGCTAACGATCCTCTGACCACCCTGGATGGCAACACCTACCGTGTGCGCCACTCCAATCATGAAGATTACGCCGGCAACCCCCTGCACTTTCTCTTCATCCCCGTCTCTTTTGTCATTCTCCTCAGGTCGCGCCGGCGAACCGAGCAGTGGTCGGCGGCGGTGATTCTAGGCATTGCCCTTCTTTGTGGATTCGTCCTCTTTTCTGCTCTCTATAAGTGGCAGACCACCGGCAGCCGCTTGCAACTGCCTTTTTTTGTCGCCTGGATGCCCCTGGCCGGCCTCGCTTTGGAGCAACTTGCTTCTTATAAAAGGCATCCTGATGCGGTGGTTTCTACCGCTTCCCACTCCCCACTTCCCACTTCCCACTTTCCACTTCCCACTTTCCTATCCGCTCTTCTCTTGATCGCCGGCCTCTTTCCCCTACTTGCCAACCCTTCCCGCTCTCTTTACCCCACCGGGCCGGCCAGTTTGATTGATTTCACCCCCGCCATCTCCCTCCGTCCTCGCCAGGACGTGCTTTTTGTCAACATCCCTGAATACCAGCGCGGTTACACCTCCGTGATCGAAGCGCTCAAAACCCTCAGCGGCTGCCAATCCATCGGCTTGAAAATCGACTCCCACGATCCCGAATACCCCTTCTGGGCGCTCCTTTCCCCCGCTGCCGCGGCCTATCCCGCTGCTCGCATTGAGCATATTGACCTGGGATCTGGCCTGGTCAGCCGCTCTGACGAATCCGCTGGCGATGATCGGGCGCCCTTTGCCCGCCTGGATCGCGGCGATGATCTTGATCGCTTCGAGCCCTGCGCCATCATCTGTACCTATTGCACCGACTCCATCTTGTATGGTCTTCCTCTCCATTCCGTCCATTTCGGCGGCTACACCCTCTACGCCAACCCGTGATCCTTCCGCACAGGCATCCTGAGGCATCCTGAGCTTGTCGAAGGACAATGATCTATACCACTCCCCACTGCCTACTGCCCACTCCTCACCATGCCCCCCCTCGTCTCCATCATCACCCCCTCCTATAACCAGGCCCGCTACCTTGAACAGACCATCCTCTCTGTGCTGGCGCAGGATTACCCGTCCATCGAATACATCATCGTGGATGGCGGCTCCACCGATGACAGCGCAGCGGTGATTCAGAAATACGCCCATCGCCTGGCATGGTGGGTTTCCGAAAAAGACCGCGGCCAGGCCGATGCGATCAACAAAGGCTTTCGCCGCGCCCACGGCGAAATTGTTGGCTGGGTCAACTCGGACGATTTATACTATGCGCGGGATGCCGTCAGCCAGGCCGTCGCCGCCCTTCAAGCCCATCCTGAAGCCGGCATGGTCTACGCCGATGGGCTGAAAATTACCGCCGCCGGCAATCTGATCGGCTGGTTTCACTACCCTCAGTATGCTTTGAAAGACCTCCTGGCGTTTAACGTCCTATTGCAGCCAGCCTCCTTAATGCGCCGCTCCGCCCTCGAAGAAGCCGGTTACTTGTCCGTCGACTCCAACCTCCTCCTGGATCACGAACTATGGCTGCAAATCGCCGTCCGCCACCCGCTGCTCCATGTGAATGGCTACTGGGCGGTTGAACGTTCGCATGAGACCGCCAAGACCATTTCCCTGGCGGCCCACTATGGGCCAGATGCTTTTGCATTGATCGAAGCACTGCAGCAATCTCCTCTTTTTTCCCCTACCATTGAGCAATACCGCGGCGAAATTTACGCCGGCATCCATGTCTTTCATGCCCGCCGCCTGATTGACGCCAAACAGCCGCGCCCCGCCTTGCTCAATTTCTGGCAGGCTGCCAAACTGCACCCTGCCAGTGTCGTCCGCCTCTGGTTTAAAGTACTCCAAGCCCTTGCATCCCTGATCGGCTTAGAGCCCCCGCTCCTCTCCTTGTATCATGCCTACCGCGCCCGGCGCAGCGCAGCAGCCCCCAACCTGCATCTCATTGTGGACGAAAACGGCCCTCACTGGCTGCCTTAACCTCCCTCATTCAGCGATGATCTGTACCGCAGGCATCCTGAGCTTGTCGAAGGATTGCCGAAGGGGTGATCTATACCATTCCCCACTGCCTACTGCCCACTCCTCACCATGCCCCCCCTCGTCTCCATCGTTACCCCCTCCTATAACCAGGCTCTCTATCTCGAACAGACGATTTGTTCGGTACTCTGGCAAGATTACCCCGCCATCGAATACCTCGTCGCGGATGGCGGCTCCACCGATGGCAGCCTTGCCATCTTGCAGAAGTATGCCCCGCGGCTGGCCTGGTGGGTCTCCGAGCCCGATCGCGGCCAGGCTGACGCCATCAACAAAGGCTTTGCCCATGCCCAGGGTGAATTCGTCGCCTGGATCAACTCCGACGACCTCTACTACCGCCCGGATGTCATCCGCCATGCGGTTACTGCGCTTCAATCCCACCCCGAAGCCGGTATGGTCTATGGCGATGGCGTGATGACCGATGCTGATCTATTTTTGTTGGATTGGCACCCTTACCGGCAGTACAGCCTCGAGGATTTGCTGGCTTTTGAAGTCCTCTTGCAGCCGGCGGTTGTCATGCGCCGTACTGCTCTGGAGCGCGCCGGCTTCTTGCAGACCGATTTCCACATGGTCTTAGATCACGCCCTCTGGATTCGGATTGCCCGCCAGGGGCCTATCTTACACATTCCCGAATATTGGGCCGTTGAACGCACCCACGCCGCCGCCAAAACCACTGCCCAGGCCGCCGTCTTTGTTGAGGAAGCCTTTCGCCTCATCCCCTCGCTGGCGCAAGACCCCGCTTATGCCCCTGCTTTTTCTCGCCACGGTCGGCGCGTATGGGCCGGCTTGTATCTGTATGCGGTCAAGCGTTTTGTGGATGCCGGCTTGTATCCACGCTCCTTGACAAATTATTTCCGCGCCCTTTCTATCTCACCCTTTGCGGCCTTGCGCACCTGGCGCAAACTGCTTCAAGCGGCTGCCGGTTCTGTGGGATTGATGGGCGTCTTCTTATCTTATCGCCGCGCCCGTCGCCAGGCGCAGTTCCATGCCCGACAATTGCAAGTGGACTGCTCCGCCCTTGCCGCCGCCTCTCTTTCCTCTCCCGTTGTTCATTGGGGGGAGAAAGCATCCTCTCAATAAATGTATGAATCAACCAAGTTCTCCTATCTCTTTTAAGGGCTGGTCTCTATCGTGGCAGGCCAGCATCTTTGCGGGCATCGTTTTTCTCGGCTTGTTTTTGCGCCTTACTGATCTCACCGACCCCCCGCTTGATTTTCATCCCACTCGCCAGTTGCGCAGCGCCCTCCTGGCCCGCTCTTTTTATTATCAGATGCTCCCCTCTGCCGACCCCGTTTTGCGCCAGACTGCGCTTGAAACAACCTACACCCTTGAGTCCCTCGAGCCGCCTCTCTTTGAGCGTCTTGTCGCCTTCACCTACCTGCTGGCTGGTGGTGAATCTCTGTGGTTTGCCCGTCTCTATGCCATCCTTTTTTGGTTCATTGGCGGTCTTGCTTATTTCGATCTTGCCCGGCGCATGACTTCCCTCAATGGCGCCTTGACCACCCTGGCTTATTATCTCTTGCTCCCCTTCTCGATTGTCGCCAGCCGCTCTTTTCAACCCGATCCTCTGATGGTCATGGGGATCGGCCTCACCGTTTGGAGCGCTTATCGTTGGGCTGAAATCTCTGGCCAGGCTGCTCACTCCTCCCTGCGTTGGGCTGTTCTCACTGGCTTTCTTGCTGGCCTGACAGTGCTTGCCAAAGTGACTGCTGCCTATTACCTTGTCCCGGCTTTAACGATTCTTGTCCTCACCCATTGGGGGCTGCGTCGCGCCCTGACCGATAAAAGCGTCTGGCTGGCCGCCTTTTTCACCGGCCTCTTTCCTGCCCTCTTTTATCTCATCTTTGCCCGCCAGGCTTCTGCCAACTGGTTTGCTCAATGGGGTTTATCCTTTACCCAACAACTGCTCCAACCCAGGTTTTACATCCTCTGGTTGAAACTGCTCGATACCCTCATGGATTTGACCGTTTTAGCCCTGGCGGCTTTCAGCCTCATCTTCTTCCCTCGTTCCAAAGATCGCTGGCTGGTCTCAGGCATGGCTGCTGGTTATTTTCTCTTTGGCCTCAGCGTCCCTCACCAAATCAATACCCATGAATATTACAGCCTCGTCCTGGTTCCAATCCTTGCCCTTGCCTTAGCCCCCCTGGGTGAGCGCATCTTCAGCTTACTCTCCATCCAGCCAGCCCCGTGGCGTTATCTTGCGCTTCCACTCATCCTCCTTGCGATTGCTTATCCATCCTGGATCACCTACAGCGGCATGATCGGCAACAACTACGATGGCGAAGCAGCCGGCTGGCGTGAGATGGGCGCGGCCTTGCCTTCCGGCGCTATCATCGGCTTAACCCATGATTACGGTACCCGCATTGCTTATTACGGGTGGCGGCCGGTGCAGGCCTGGCTCACCGTGGCTGATTTTGCCATGCTTGCCAAGCGCAACCAGGGCTATTCCGAGGATTTTGAAGCCCTCTTTGCCGAGAAAACCCAGGGGATGGATTATTTCCTCGTTACATTATTGGGCGAATTAGATGCCCAGTCCATGCTCAAAGCCAGGCTGTATGATCACTATCCCCTGCTCCACGAGGGAAAAGGTTACCTCCTGTTTGATTTACGCCATCCTCATTGAGCCTCCGCCCCAGGCGCAGCGCTGATCTGTACCGCTCCCCACTTTCCCCCCATGCCCCCCCTCATCTCCATCATTACCCCCTCCTATAACCAGGGACGTTTCATCGAAGCCACAATCCGCTCGGTGATCGAACAGGATTATCCTGAAATTGAATACATCATCGTAGATGGCGGTTCGCGCGATGAAACGCTGGAGATCATTCAACGTTACCAGAGCCACATTGCCTGGTGGGTTTCCGAGCCGGATCAAGGCCAGACGGATGCTCTCAACAAAGGCTTTGCCCGCGCTACCGGCGATATCTTGGCCTGGATCAACTCGGATGATACCTATCTGCCCGGTGCGTTTGCCGAAGCGGCTGCCTTTCTCCAGGCCCACCCTGAGGTTGGCATGGTCTATGGCGACGCCAACCTGGTAGATGAAGCCGGGCGTTTTCTAGAGCGCTTCCCTGCCCGGCAGACCGATTATAAGCGTCTGCGTCGCGGCTCTGTCCATATCCCGCAGCAGGCCAGTTTTTTTCGCGCCGATCTCTGGCGCAAGGTTGGCCCGCTCGATCCGTCCTTTTATTTTGCCATGGATTATGACTTGTGGGTGCGCCTGGCGAAACTCGCTCCATTGCATTACCACCCGCGCCTGTGGGCCAATTTTCGTCTGCACGGCCAGGGAAAAAGCATTGCCAGCGATGATCGCTGCTATCCTGAAATGCTGCGCGTCCACTATCGTGAGGGCGGCAGCCGGTTTTCATGGCTCCCCTTTAAAGCGGTCCTTCGCTCCCTCATTTACGCCTGGCTCCCTTTGCCTTTGCGTTTGTGGCTGCGCCGCCGCGTCTGAGCTTCTGTTTTTTGTGTCCTTCGCCATCCTGAGGCATCCTGAGCTTGTCGAAGGATGTTGAAGGATTGTCGAAGGATGCCTCAGGATATCGCACCTAGTTCTTATTTCGTTGAGTGTAGAGAAATGAAGCAGTGGTTTTTATCGTCCTTGAAATTAGTTGCAAAAGCTGTTCAAGCGCTGCCGCGCCCTGTGCGTGAGCATAGTTTTAGCGTTTGCTATTGGCTTGGCTTCTCTATCTTTATTTTTTCTTTTTGGCAGGGCTGGATGTATGATGACCCTTTCATCACCTATCGCTATGCTGAAAATATTGCCCGCGGCGTTGGTTTTGTCTACAACCCTGCTGAACGCATTCTAAGCACCACCACCCCGTTATTTGCCTTGCTGCTGGCGCTCCTTGCCAGGCTGGGCATGGACATTCCTACCGCCGCCCATTGGATCGGCGCTTTTAGCCTGGCCGGCGGCGGTTGGATTTTGTGGAAACTGGCGCAGCGCCTCCAGACCCCCTGGGTTGGCGCCGCCGGTCTATTGCTTTACCCCACTTTTGGTCTGGCGTTAGCCACTCTTGGCTCCGAGACGCCGCTTTATATCACCTTATGCCTCGCTTCTCTGGCAGCTTATCTGATTCAGCGCCAGGCAGAAGGGCAAGGCGGTGGTTCACAGCGGCTTTTTGCTGCCGCCCTGGCTGCCGCCCTGGCCATCCTTGCCCGCCCGGATGGCGTGCTGGCGCCGGCGGTTCTGAGTTTTGATCTTGCCTGGCGTTTATGGTGTGGACGCGGCTGGCGGCTTCCTCCCTTCGGCAAGAAAATTGCCATCCCCTCCATGTGGGCTTGGGCCGCCCTTTCCTTTTTAGCCATCCTCATTCCGTGGGCGCTCTTCGGCTGGGCTTACTTTGGTTCGCCTGTTCCCGTCACCCTCGCTGCCAAACAGAGCCAGGGCGGCATGTCCATCAGCCAGAAGTTCGCGGCTGGTTTTCTTGCCCTTGTGCAAAGTTACGCCGATCGTTGGAATTATTGGATTATGGCCGCTCTGGCGCTTTTGGGGCTGAGTTTTCTTTTCTGGCGACTCTTCCTTCCACGATCCTCAACCACCCATCCTTCAACTCCGCCTATCCCGTCGTATGCTGCCTGGGGTTTAATTCTTGCCTGGACCTTCCTTTATTTTACCGCCTATTCCATTCTGGGCGTCAGCCGTTACTTTTGGTACTATGCCCCTCTGGTTCCAGGTTTTGTCATCCTGGTTGGCTTAGGGCTTTCATCTTTCGCACAGATGCGTTGGCTGCGCTTTAGGAAGTTGGCGGCGGCTGGGGTATTAGGCCTCTTGTTGGTCGCTCAATTATTCAGGTTGTGGACAGCGAGCCAGAGCCCCGATGCTCGCTATCCTATTTATCGCGCCATCGGCGTATGGCTTTCGGCCAACACAGCCCCTGCCGCCTCGGTCGGCGTCTTAGAAGTGGGGATTATCGGTTATTATGCGCAGCGGCGCATGATTGATTTTGCCGGTTTGCTGCAGCCTGATGTCGCCGCTCAGATGAAGGCGGAGACCACTTTCGACGACACCGCGCTTTGGGCAGCTCAACAGTATCAGCCAACCTACATTGTCCAGTTCGATGGCGACTTCTTGCGTTTGCAAAATGAATTTATTGATCCATATTGCCAGCCAGTGCAAAAGTTCCGCGGCATAGAGTACAATTTTGGTCGGGATTTAACCATTTACCAATGTGCTGGATTGCGGTGAGAGAGCGTTTTGCGCCTGTTAGGATGATACAATTAGCGTTATGAAATTTATCCCGTCTTCAATCATCCCTGATATTATTTTGATCGAGCCTCAAGTATTTGGCGATGAACGCGGTTTCTTTATGGAGACTTACCAGGCGCGTCGCTTTGCTGAGGCGGGTATTGGCAGTCCAGGCCAGCACCCTCGTTGTGATTTGGTCAACGACGGCGGCTTTGTGCAAGATAACCATTCTCGCTCTCGTCAGCACACCTTGCGCGGCTTGCACTATCAGATTCGCCAGACGCAAGGTAAATTGGTGCGCACTATTCTGGGTGAGATTTTTGATGTGGCAGTGGATATCCGGCGCCATTCTCCCACTTTCGGCCGTTGGGTAGGATTTATGCTTTCAGCCGAAAATAAACAGCAATTATGGATTCCATCCGGTTTTGCGCATGGTTTTTATGTGATCAGCGAGTTTGCTGAGATCGTGTATAAGACGACTGATTTCTACGCGCCTGAATGGGAACGCACAATTCTGTGGAATGACCCGGCGCTTGGCATTTCATGGCCTATCCCGGCCGGGCAAGCCCCGCTGCTCTCAGCCAAAGACTCTCGTGGGAAGGTATTGTCTGAGGCCGAGGTTTTTGATGTGTAGAGACCCATATTGCTAAAAACCAGCGATCGGAGGTGTTCATGATGCATAATGAACGTTGTGCTTTGACCAACGTCCTTGTCACCGGCGGAGCCGGGTTTATTGGTTCAAATTTCGTCCGCTATTTGCTGCAAGTTGAACCTCAAGTTCAAATTGTTAACCTCGACGCCCTGACCTACGCTGGCAGCCCGGCAAATTTGAAAGATTTGCCTTCCCCAGAGCGGCATACCTTTGTCCACGGCGATGTATGCGATCGCAGCTTGGTGGATGGGCTGCTGCGCCAGCATCAGATTGACACGATTGTCCATTTTGCTGCTGAAACGCATGTTGACCGCTCTATCGTTTATCCAGAACAGTTTCTCAAGACGAATGTCGTTGGTACTTTTACGCTGCTGGAGGCTGCTCGTCAATATTGGTTGGTTGAAAAGCAAAAGCCGCTTGAAGCAGTTCGCTTTCATCACATCTCGACGGATGAAGTCTTTGGCGCCCTGCATCCGGGCGAGCCAGCCTGGACCGAAACAACCCCCTATGCGCCCAACTCGCCTTATTCGGCCTCTAAAGCAGCCAGCGATCATTATGTACGCTCCTACGTGCATACTTATGGACTGCCGTGCAGCATCACCAATTGTTCGAACAACTATGGCCCGGCGCAGTTTCCCGAAAAGCTCATCCCCCTGATGATCTCGAACGCGCTGGAGGGAAAGCCCTTGCCGATTTATGGCGATGGCCAGCAAATTCGCGATTGGTTATATGTAGAAGATCATTGTGCTGCAATTCACCTGGTGATCGCCAAAGGCCGTGTGGGTGAGACCTACAATGTAGGCGGGGGCGTCCAGCCAACCAACTTGGAAGTCGTCGAGCATTTGTGCGCCGCTTTGGATGAGGTAGTCCCTGAGTCGCCTCATGCGCCGCATAAGCAGCTAATGAAATTTGTCGCTGACCGGCCGGGGCATGACCGGCGCTATGCCATTGATATTACCAAGATCAATACCGAATTGGGTTGGCGGCCGCGCCATTCCCTTGGCCAGGGCTTGCAGCAAACTGTTGCCTGGTACGTCAGTCATCAAGATTGGATCCAAACCATCCGTCAGCAGCCGGATTATCAAAAATGGCTGCAGCGAAACTACACAAAGCGATAACGTTGTGCTTTGGTCAACGAACGTTGTGCTTTGGTCAACGAACGAGGCAAACAATGAAAGGCATTATTCTCGCCGGCGGGAAAGGCACCCGCCTTTATCCCTTGACGATTAGCGTCAGCAAGCAAATCTTGCCTGTCTACGATAAACCAATGATCTATTACCCCCTCTCAATGCTGATGTTGGCCGGCATTCGAGATATTCTCGTGATCAGCACCCCTGACGCCCTGCCAAATTTTCGCGCCATGCTCGGCGATGGGCTGCAATGGGGGCTGCATTTTACCTATGCAGAACAGGCCGAGCCGCGCGGCGTCGCGGATGCCTTTAACGTTGGGCGTGACTTTGTCGGCCACGATCCCGCCTGCCTGATCTTTGGCGACAACATCTTTTTTGGGCATGGCTTGCCCATCCAGTTGCGCGCCGCCGCCCAGCTTCAAGAGGGCGCCATTGTTTTTGCTTATGCAGTGCGCGACCCTGAGCGGTATGGGGTGGTTGAGTTCGATGAAACGGGAAAAGCCTTAAGCATTGAAGAAAAACCCAAGAAGCCTAAGTCCCATTATGCCGTGCCAGGGATATATTTTTATGATGGGCAGGTGACAGATATTGTCGCCAATTTAAAACCCTCTGCCCGCGGCGAGTTAGAAATTACCGATGTGAACAACACCTACCTGGCGCAGGGCAAACTGCGCGTCGAAGTGTTGGGGCGCGGGGTGGCCTGGTTGGATGCCGGCACCCATGAGTCGCTGCTGCAGGCGGCTGGTTTTGTGCAGGCAGTGCAGGAACGCCAGGGGATGATGATCTCATGCCCCGAAGAGATTGCGTACCGCATGAACTACATTGATCGTGAGCAGTTGTTGCGCCTGGCGCAGGCGATCCCAAATCAATATGGCGAATACCTTAAGCGTCTGGCAGAAGGATTGATCTTATGAAAATTCTCTTGCTTGGGAACACCGGGCAGCTTGGTTGGGAACTGGAACGAACCTTATCGCCTCTGGGTGAGGTGACGGCTGTAGATTACCCTGTTTTGAACCTGGCGGATATTGATCGCGCCCGCGAGTTGATTCGCCGCGCCGCCCCGCAGCTAATCCTTAATGCAACCGCGTATACCGCAGTGGATAAAGCCGAAAAAGAGCCAGATACCTCCCTGGCGTATAAAATCAATGCGCTTGGGCCAGCGATGATGGCCGAGGAGGCGAAAGCGTTAGGGGCCGCGTTGATCCATTATTCCACCGATTATGTTTTTGATGGCGCCAAAGGGGGATTATACGTAGAGACGGACGCAACAAACCCGTTGAATGTGTACGGCGCCAGCAAACTGGCCGGTGAGCAGGCTGTTGCCGCGGTTGGCGGCGCTTATTTGACTTTGCGCACCGCCTGGGTTTACAGCACCCGCCGGGATAGCTTTGTGACCAAAGTGCTGCAATGGGCCCGCCAGCAAACCACGCTCAAAGTGGTGGCGGATCAGATTAGCAACCCTACCTCGGCGCGGATGCTGGCTGAGATCACCGCTCAATTGTTAGCCATGGCTTCTGCAGTAGATGGGCAGTCATCGAGCAGCGCATTGAGTAGCGCGCTTATCAATTGGATCGGCGAACGCAGCGGAGTTTATCATCTTGCCGGCGATGGTTACGCCAGCCGCCTGGATTGGGCGCAGGAGATTCTCAAGCTTGACCCGCATAAAGAAACACAAACGGTGAGCGAAGTGGCGGCTGCCTCGACGGCTGATTTCCCCACCCCCGCGCAGCGTCCGCTTTTCTCTGCGTTGGATTGCAGTAAATTCACCGCCGTTTTTGGCTTAAAACTTCCTGCCTGGCAAGACGCGCTCAGGTTGGCAATGGTGGGTTAGATGGATTCTTCTTCCGTTTCTATTTACGATAGTACTCAACGGAGCCACCCTGCAATTGAAGAACTGCAGGAGGTATTTCATTTTCGCCATTTGATCTTGCAGCTTGTTCGACGTGATGTCTTAACACGTTATAAGCGTTCGTTTTTAGGTATTGCCTGGACTATGCTTAATCCTTTGGGGATGATGCTGGTGTGGACTATTGCGTTTTCGCAGGTATTTGATCGCGGTGGTGGGGTTGGGTTTGCTGCTTATATGTTAAACGGTTTGTTGGCCTGGCTCTTTTTTTCGCAAACTACCACTGCCTCGATGGTCAATTTTATATGGGGAGGTGGATTGTTGCATCGTATTTACATGCCGCGTACATCATTTGCTCTGGCTGCCTCTGGCACAGGATTGATTAACCTGGTGTTGTCATTGGTACCTTTACTAGGTGTTATGTTGGTGACAGGGGTAACTCTCCGTTGGACGGCTTTATTGACCCTTTTCACGATGTTGGTTCTTGCGGTCTTTTCTCTTGGGGTAGGGTTGCTTTTGTCTGCGTTTGCGATGTACTTCCCCGATGTTTCGGAGATGTACCAGATTGTTTTGCAAGCCTGGATGTTTCTTACCCCAATTATGTATCCTGAGGAAATCTTGCCAGAAGCTTACCGCTTTTGGATTACCAAGTTTAATCCTATGTATCATCTTATTCGCTTGTATCGTATACCATTATATTATGGCAGGCTTCCAACAGTGGGTGAATGGTTGCCGTCATTCTTGCTTGCTCTGACTGTGTTTGTAATTGGCTGGTTGGTTTTTACCCATAAGTCGGACGAGTTTGCTTATCGTTTGTAGGTTCGTATGACTTTCTCTCCCATCTTTCCTGATGATGTTATCCGCTTTGATAATGTTTCGGTGCATTACCGTGTGGCG
Organism: uncultured Anaerolineales bacterium; assembly: GCA_903872065.1. Lineage (GTDB taxonomy): Bacteria > Chloroflexota > Anaerolineae > Anaerolineales > UBA4823 > CAIQJJ01. Next base: position 17,537 of record CAIQJJ010000809.1, read on the forward strand.
CAAGAGCGGATTGGCACGTTCAAAGAATACGCTATCCGTTGGTTGAAGAGTCAGATTCGCCACGAAACTTTCTGTGCCTTGGATAAGGTTAGCCTGGATGTAAAACGAGGCGAGGTCTTTGGCTTGATTGGTAAAAATGGCGCGGGTAAGAGCACTTTACTGAAATTGGTGGCGCGTGTTTTACGGCCTACTACAGGACGGGTGTGGGTTAAGGGGCGGGTAGCGCCTTTGCTCGAAGTGGGGGCAGGTTTTCATCCTGAGTTGACCGGGCGTGAGAATATTTATTTGAATGGCGCCATGCTTGGCTTCACACGTCATGAAATTGATTCCAGGATTGAGCGGATCGTGGAGTTTGCTGAGGTGAGAGAGTTTATAGATGCTCCTTTGCGTACTTATTCATCTGGTATGTGGGCGCGGCTGGGTTTTGCGGTGGCAACAGATACCCAACCCGAAATTTTGATTGTGGATGAAATTCTTTCTGTAGGTGATGAAGGCTTTCAACGTAAAAGTTTTGAGCGTATCCAATCATTCAAGGAACAAGGTTCTACCATTTTGCTTGTTTCGCACAATATGAGCGCGATTGAATCGATGTGCCAGCGTGTGGCGTGGCTTGATCGCGGTAAGGTGGTAGCCTTAGACTCGGCGCAAGAAGTTGTTGCCCAATACCTGGGACGGGTCCGAACGGATGA
>CAIQJJ010000810.1 GCA_903872065.1 uncultured Anaerolineales bacterium
CCTGCACAAAGTGAGTCGTGCAAAAGATCAACCCGCCGTCGGCGAACATATCAATGACGCGTTCAATCTCAGCTTTTAGGAAATCGATCTGGCCGAAGCCGATCGTGGTCTGCACGTCCAGCCACCCATGACGGTAAATTTCATTGACAGACTTCACATGGATGACAATGAGATGAATTCCTATTGACTAAAATCATGAACCGTTATAAACTAACACATCGTTTACGCTAACGATAGCGCAAACGATGGCGTAGCAGGTATCATACTGAATCTCTAAGGGCAAATGATCTTTATGAAAAGATTTTCGAACGCAACCATTTTTGATGTGGCCGAACGCGCCGGCGTTTCGACTCGAACTGTTTCTCGTGTAGTCAATCAAAAGGGTGAAATTACCGAGGAAACGCGGGCGCGTGTACAAGCGGTAATTGACGAATTAGGGTATCGGCCAAATATCCTCGCCCGCAGCCTTGTCCGCCAGCGCAGTAATGTTCTCGGCGTGGTGACCTGGGGTCTGCACTATTACGCCCCGTCGCGTATCGTGATGGGCATCGAACAACGCGCCAGCGAGTTGGGTTACACTCTTTTCCTTCAGTTGATCTCCCATCCAACCGCCGAAGGCGCAGAAAACATCCTCCATACACTTGCTGATCACCGCGTGGATGGCATCATTTGGGCGATCCCAGAAGTGGATGACAATCACAAATGGATACGGGGAATTCCTCTGGACAATTTACCCCCAATCATTTTTCTCAACGCCAGGCCCCAAACCACGTTTGATTCCATCGCCGTCAATAATCACAGGGGAGCTGAAATAGCCACACAATATTTGCTCCAGCAAGGCTGCAAGCATATTGGCGTAATCAAAGGGCCGCAGGGTTGGTGGGAGGCTGAAGAACGCTTTGCAGGCTGGCTAGGCACGTTAGCAGCCGCAGGCCGAGATACTTCCCCGCGTTTCGTGGTTGAGGCCGATTGGTCGGTGGAGACAGGGGAACAGGCTATGCGACGTTTGTTGGAACAAGCTCCTGAGGTCGACGGAATCTTTGCGAGCAGTGATGATATTGCCCTGGGCGCATTAACTGCAGCGATGCAGGCCGGCCGCCATATCTCTCGGGATTTGGTTCTGGTTGGTTTTGACAACATTCCCCAGTCTGCTTATTTTCAGCCTCCACTGACCACTATCGATCAGCCTCTTTCGCGCACTGGACGCACCGCGGTCGACCTGCTCTTAGAGCGAATCGAAGAACGCCAATCGAAAAAGAGTCAGACCTCTGCGCCGGCGAGTCCAAAAGCAATCCAGCTTGAGCCGAGGCTGGTCATCCGGGCCAGCTCAGGCGGTTTGAAGTAACCATCGGATAATTTAGAATTTTTTTTGACCAGAGGAGTGATGATGGAAAAAACGACCTTCGCTGTATTTTTCGGCAACCGTGGCTTCTTCCCGGCGTCTCTGATTGCTGGAGCCCGTGAGGATCTGCGCCGGGAACTCAACGCCCTCGGGCACGAGGTGCTCATGCTGGATGAGAGCGCCACACGTCACGGCGCAGTCGAGACACCTCAGGAGGGCGAGGTATTCGCAAACTTCCTGCGCGCCAATCGCGGCAAGTTTGGCGGAGTCATCCTCAGCCTGCCTAACTTCGGCGACGAGAATGGCGCGGTGACCGCGCTGCAAGAAGTGGGTATGCCAATCTGGATCCAGGCTTACCCGGATGAATACGACAAGATGGGCCCGGCCCTACGCCGCGACTCCTTCTGTGGGAAGCTCTCGATTATGGACGTCTTCCGCCAGTACGGTGTCAAGTTCACCGCCCTCAAGCCCCATACCGTCTGCCCGGGCACGGAAAAGTTTCGCCAGAACCTCGATGAGTTCGACCGCATCTGCCAGGTATATAACGGAATCAAAGGTATGGTGGTTGGGGCCATCGGGGCGCGCACCACGCCTTTCAAGACCGTGCGCATTGACGAGGTAGCTTTGCAGCGCAAGGGCGTGACCATCGAGACCTTTGATATGTCGGATGTCTTTCACCGTATGCGCTCGGTTAAGACAGCCGAGGCATCTTACACCAATAAGGCCCAAATTCTACGCGAGATGACTGGCTGGAACGGCGTGCCGGAACATGCCTTCGAGCAGATTGTGCGCCTGAGCGTCTCGTTGGACAGTATGATTCAGGAGGCTCATCTGGACGCGATCGCCATCCGCTGCTGGACGGAGATCCAGACTCAGATGGGCATCTCGCCCTGCGTAGCGTTGGGCTCGCTCAACGACCTGGGCCTGGCGGCTGCCTGCGAGGTGGATCTGGGCAGCGCTGTGGCAATGCGAGCGCTGCACCTGGCCTCCTACCAACCAGCCGGATTGCTGGACTGGAACAACAATTACTATGACGAGGACAATAAGTGTATCCTGTTCCACTGCGGTCCCATGCCCGCCAGCCTGATGGAAGGGAAAGGGCGTATCACCGATCACTCGATCCTGATGAGCTCGGTTGGCGAAGGCAATGCCTATGGATGTAACCAAGGTCGCATTAAGCCGATGGATTTCACCTTTAGCAGCCTGATGACCGACGAGGGCCGGGTCAAAATGTACGTAGGCGAAGGTAAGTTCACCACGGACCCGATTCCGAGCAACTTCTTCGGCGTAGCGGGCGTGGCCGAAATCCCAAACCTTCAGGATATCCTCCTGCACGTAGGCATGGAGGGGCACCGCCACCACGTCGCAGTAACACCCGGCAGCCTGAAAAAGCCTTTGGCCGAAGCTCTCGGCCATTACCTTGGCTTTGACATCTCCCTGCCGCAGGGTTAGCTCTCACCTTTACGCATGCCCATCTGGTTATTAAAACTGGAAAGGCATGCGTAAACCACAAGGTCAGATCACATGGCTATGGCGGCTGCAGAACTTGCTCGCCGGGCAAAGCCAGAACATGTCCGTTTACACCTCGACCACATCCCAGTTGTTGATGAAGACAATCTGAGGGGCAACTACCTGCCTATCATCCGTGAGGCTATCCAGTTGGGTTATGAATCGGTGATGGTGGATGGCTCGCGTCTTTCGCTGGAGGAAAACATCCAGGCGGTTTGCCCGGCTGTCGAGATGGTAAATGCCGCCGGAGCGCCGATTGAGGCCGAGTTGGGGACCGTGATGGGGCATGAAAGCGGGCCGATGCCCTCGTATGAAGAACTATTTGCCTCGGGGAAAGGCTTTACAAATGTCGCCGAGGCTAAACGATGATCTGGATATCCAACTCTTATGGCTGGTCGCCCTCGAGGAAAAAGGCATCGAACTTGATGCCCCTCTCTATTTACGTTTACTGCATCCTTGGGCGAGCCATCGAAGGTCATATTACGAAATGGGAATCTATTAGCGTAACGGTTGTGCAATCAGAAGCGATTCGGCGAAAATGGCCTAAAAGTTAAAGATTTTTCGAACCTTACCAACAGAATCTGGATCATGTATGCTCAGAGCCATTCTAATCAAGCAAGGAATGGTCATGAGC
>CAIQJJ010000811.1 GCA_903872065.1 uncultured Anaerolineales bacterium
CATCAATATCTAACCTATACATTCGTTGATACAAACGTACCATCTGGGTCTCATACTTATGAATTTTCCGGTGTATTAAGTGCAGGTAGTGGCACAAGACTGGCGCATGAACCCACGATTATCCTCATGCCTTTGCCCTAAACCTGAGTTAAAAATCAACGACTGGACAACCCGCTGAAACTGACCAAGTGGGCGTACACCTACCCAAAGAGCGTCTAGATCCAAAGAAACGGTCGCTGCTGTGGCTGGAGTTTGTGCAGGACGATCTGCCCAAGCCCTGGCTGGCGGAGCATTACCGTGACATCGCCCGCTGCCTGGGCTGCTTCAATGGGACATACCTGGCAGGAAAGCCTCTGCCGCAGGAACCCTGGTTGTCCCGGCGCTGGCTGCGCAAGTATATTGAGATCGCCGCTCCCAACATCCAGGATTTGCCGGCGCTGCGCAAAGCGCCGTCTTTTCAAGCGGCCTATGCGCCTTTGGGAGATGGTTTCATCCTGGAGGCCTGGGAACGGCGGGAGGAGTTTTTGTCCGTGCTGGAGCGCCTGCCGCAAACCCTCTGTCACCAGGACGCGTTTGACGGCAACCTGTTTTGGCGGCGCGGCGCGGGCGGGCAGGGGCAGGTTGTCGGGCTGGATTGGGCTTTTACGGGGATCGCGGCGGTGGGTGAGGAACTGGCCCCCCTGGTGACAATGGCCTCTATTCCGATGGCCGGCCAGCATACAAGCTGGATGCGTTTCTACGAAATTTGCCTGGAAGGCTACCTGGCCGGCCTGGCAGACGCCGGGTATACGGCAGATCCACGCCTGGTGCGGTTTTCCAGCCTGACCACGATCTTCTACCGCTACTTTTTCGGCGCCGCACTGGGCGAAATGTGGTCAGTTCTGCGCGATGAGCGCACCCATCCGATGATGGCCGCGGCCTTCAACGCCCCATCGGTCGAGAGCTTCTTTCACTTGATGGCTGCCAACAACCTCGGCCTGCAAGAAATCTACCGGGCCAGCAGCCAGTTGCTAACGCAGTTCGCCACGTTTTGGCAACACCCCAAAGGATGAAAAAAGACGCTTTCGTAGTGACGGCTTCAGCCGTTATGGGCAAGGTTAGCGACTAAAGTCGCCACTACAAGCGCCCGACCGGTCTATTTTCGTAATAGCTACGATCTCAAACAGCATTACATATTTACCGTGAAAGCGCGATACAATTAAAGGAGCCAACATGGTGACTGATCTTTCGTTGGGATAACCATAACGCCTACGATGTCGCCCTGGTTGATGATCATTAGGAGGTAGAGCGATGTTACTGCCTGAAAACCGCATCCCCACCCACCCGGGTGAAGTATTGCTGGAAGAGTTCTTGATCCCCATGGGGATTTCTCAGGTTGCCCTGGCCAGGCACCTCGGCATTCCTGTGCAGCGCGGCAATGAGATCGTGCGCGGCAAGCGCGGCGTCACCCCCGACACAGCCTGGCTGCTGGCGCAAGCCTTTGGCACCACGCCGGAGTTTTGGATGAATTTGCAGATGGGATATGATTTGGCGCGCAATAAGCCTAAACAGCAAATTGAGAGTTTGGTTGCTGCTGCGTCATAGACAGCGCCTTGAGAACTTTCGGGTCTCCCAGGCGGCGTTATTTTGGTATAATACGCAGCAGGTTTTCTCAATCTTTAATGAGTTTTTGCGAAAAAGGATAAAAAACACGGAAACTACTCCCCAAACCCAACCCACCCGCCAGATCTGGATCACGCCGCAGGTCTATGATTTAACCGCCAAGCAGACAGAGTCCGGACGCCCTTTACATTTAAATGTTGAAGATACGTACCATAACCCATTCTCCAGCACATACTCCGTTGCTCCGCTATCCTAGACCCTCTGGCCCGTCTGTACCCAATGCCACTTCTTGCCCGGAAGTAGGACGAAATCAATTTCGTCCTCTCTCCGGCGCACGAAGCGGCGTTTTTGTTGTGGGCGCGGTCAACGGAACGGCGCGAGAGCATGTTTTGGCAGACGATGAAAATTTCTTTCTGACCTTCCTGATCTTCCTGTGTTTCTTTTATTTTCACAGGAAGTTCGGGAAGATCAGGAAGGTAGGTCTATTTTGAAAGCCATGGCCTGGGAACTTTCTGAGGGCAAATAGGTAGTTCAGTGGTAACAACTCAGACGTAGGAATAGTCGAACTTTACCATTGCCAAAAACACGAAAGCCGGAGAAAATAGGGCATGGCCACATTCCAAATACCAACCGAAGAAGAGATTCGTGCTGCTACTCAGCAAGGGGAAGATGCCGTTATAGCGATGGTCGGAGACTTGCATCGGGTGATTATGATATTGGCTCAACGGGTGCAAGAATTGGAAGACC